>JAPLFR010000015.1:0-300000 GCA_026390575.1 Ignavibacteriales bacterium | reverse complement strand
ACAGACTGCTGTGCCTTATCTTTTCCGGCAAACCATGCACTGTCACTCAACGTTATGGTAAATGCCGTGTCACCGTACTGGTACCGTATTTCCTTAATGTTTTCTTTCGGTGTTGTCAAGATCGTTTTATCGCGCCAATCTTTTACCTGACGATTGAACATATAACTCGATGCACCTTCAACGAGGAATACATCGTTAGAGTTCAGTTTGCGCGCGTACGATTCTGAATAACTTGCAGCCATCTTACCGAGAATGAACGCCGCCTTCTCAATACCTTTTTCGTACAGTGTCACTTGCGTTCCGGTTTGATCAACTTGAAATACGGATTGCTTTTCCGGTTTATTGGAAATAATACTTTTCACCTCAAGATTTTTTATCTGGTGAATGAGTTGGCCGATATTTGCTTGATCGGCTTTATAATTAATCGGTTGAGCAACAAACCACTCGGCACCGCGCTTTTCCAGCACAAGGGCAGAAGCTGACGTCTTAATTTCAACTTTATCCACCAAAAGTGAATCAACCGTGAACAGCAGTCCCGTGCTGGCTGAATCTGCGCTGCGTTCTCCGGGTTTTTGCAGAACAAGATATGCGATGATGAAGAGGCAAACGAATAGGCCGACGAGAATATATATGTTCTTTTTCATTTTAATCTACCTTCTACACTTTTCAAATCTCAAGTCTATACCTGAGCTTCAAAGGAACGTTTCAGTGCCACACGCCGTCTCCACCGCAATAAACCATACGCGATAACGAGTAATGGCGGTACAAGCAAGTCGCCATACTTCAACAGTTTTTTTGTTCCATCTGAAATTTGCTCAAGGGGAGGCTGTGCAACATTCTTTGAACGAATCGTAATCAAGCCGGCATCATCTGCAAGATAATCTATGATGTTGATAAAGAACGTCAGATTGCCGCGGCTGCTCGCGAAGTCATCCCTCATGAAATCGCCATCACCTACTACCACGATACGCGTTTCCGGACTCTTCGTCGCTTGCGGAACAAGGGTGCTGCTCGCTCCGCCTTTCGCGGAGAAATAACTCTTGAATGATCCGCTCACGACTGCTGCCATGGGAATATTTGATTCTGACAACTCATCCTGTGTATAACGATGGAGCGGATCAATCATCAAGAAACCTGTTTGTCTGCCGCTATGTTTGGAGGAACGCAAGAGCACTTCCGCCTTCAATCCTTTGTTCACCGCCAAACTTGTGTCGAGCGAACTTACAAAGTAAAGAATCAATCCCTGCAAATCTTTGACAATAGGATTTGAGCGATCCACATTTGCTACATTCGGCAGATAGGGGAATGGAATCTGACTCTGCATCTGAAACTGTCCCTGCTGCTGCATCACGGTCACATTGGCGCACTGAGCATCACGGACTAAATCACTGTTGATACGGATGCCGTAATTCTCCAGCATATCTTCCAGCCCAAGCTCAACCGGCTGCGTGTAACGCTGCTGGAGCGACGCATTCACTTTGTTCAGCAGGAACGCGACCTTACCGCCGCGCATGAGATATTGATCGATTTGATATTTTGCTGTGTCTGAAAATTTTGTCTGCGGTGCAATAACCAGCAGTGCTGCTAAATCCTGGGGAACCGTTGCGGTGTTTGAACTGAGGTCAACTGGGACCACTTCGTATTGCGCGCTCACCTCTTGATTTGCTTTTTGCATGCTCTTCAGTTCCGGTTCTTGATGTCCGATAGTATAGCCGATGCGCTTCTTCGCTTGCATCGTCAGACGTTTGATGGCAGCGCTGATGTCATATTCCAACGAACCAAGATTTTGCACAACCGGCAGTAATTCCTTTTTGTCTTCGTACATCAGAACGAGACCGAGGAACGCGCGCTTCACTTCAAATTTATCTTCCTTCACGATCTGCACTTCGACCGGAGGAATACCTGCTTGCTGCGCTTCGCGTTCATTTTTCTCTCCTTCCGGATTGATGAACTCAAAATGCAGATTGCCTTTGGCGTATGCTTTGTACTCATTCAAAATGTCGAGCACTTGCCGCCTGTTATTATTGTACGGAGACGGCAAATCTTCTGTGAAGTACGCTTTCACTGTAATACGATCATCAAGATTGCGCACAAGATTTTTGCTCGCATCCGAGAGCGTATAAACGCCTGCCTTCGTGAGATCTAACCGGCTGAACAGCCGCACAGAAATGAAATTCAAGAGAATGAGGATGCCTAACACCAACAACACCCGGAACATAGTTTGAGCTTTTTTTGTATTCATAGTCATCAATGCAAAATGGATAAATTCAAAATGAAAAAGTCAATAATTCTGGAAATACATATTTCTCACATCGACCATCGAACATTACACGATAGAACATTCCCTTCACCACTTTCTTCGTTCTAGAGAGATCACTGAAAGATAGAGCGTGAAGCCGAGCACGGAGCCGAAGTACACAATATCCCGCGAGTCGATGACGCCGCGTGCAATATTGGAAAAGTGAAAATCAATACCAAGATATTCGACCACGCTTGTCATAAAATCCGGTACGAAAATGAGCACCTTATCCATCATATAGAATACAAACATCAGCAGCAGACCGACAATGAACGCAACTATTTGATTCTCCGTTAAACTCGAAGCCAGCAGACCGATCGCCACATAGACACCCGCCATAAATAGTAAGCCAAGGTAGCCGCCAATAACAGGGCCGTTGTCGATGTCGCCGAGAAAGACGACCGTGATATAATAGATGAGCGTAGGGAGAAGTGCAAAACCGATGAGCGCCCATGCAGCAAGAAACTTACCTGCAACTATTTCCCAATCGTGCAGCGGTTTGGTTGTCAGCAATTCGATGGTGCCAGCCTTTTTTTCCTCCGCCAGGAGGCGCATGGTTACCGCAGGAACCACAAACAGAAATACAAGCGGGATCAATTCAAACATCATGCGGAGCGATGCCACGTTGATAAGAAACATGCTGCTCGTGTACATCCAGCCGACAATGGCGAGGAACACGACAATGACGACATATGCTACTGCCGAGTTGAAATAGGAACGCAATTCTTTTTTAAAGATTGTTCCCACATTGGAAAGCTTGCCGAGATGCGTTGGTAATTCTTTGATGTCAAATTTCATAAATGATTTCCCAGATTACACAGATTGAACGCAGATTACTAATTTCGCTGATAATTTTTTCACTCTTCATTAGTCACTGATCACTCTTCGCTGTATATTGCCGGCTGCTTGCTCCACTCCTGACACCTCAGATACTTTATACTCAACTACTCTGAAGTCGTTAGTTTATGGAAGACTTCTTCCAGACTCGTCGCCTTACGCGACATTTCCATCAATACCCATCCTTCAGATACTGCACGCCTGAAAATTTGTTCGCGAATGTCAAATCCTTTTTCTGTGAGAATGGAGAACTTGTGCACATCGCCTTCCTGCCCGACATACTCTACCGACTCTACATGCAAGATTTCTTTGAACTTTGGATACATCGCCGTCATTGCATTTGTCGTGTTGGCTTTTAATTCCAATGAAATCTTTTCGGAGCCGCGGAAATCTTGCTGCAATTGCTCCAGCGTCCCATCGGCAACGATTGTTCCTTCATTAATGATGATGACGCGGTCGCAGGTTGCCTGTACTTCTGAAAGTATATGCGTGGAAAGCACAACTGTTTTTGCGCGGCCAAGCTGGCGGATAAGATTACGTATCTCCACAATTTGATTCGGGTCAAGACCGCTGGTCGGCTCATCAAGAATGAGCACCTCGGGATCGTGAATCATCGCCTGCGCAAGTCCCACACGCTGGCGAAATCCTTTCGACAACTCGCCGATGTCTTTGTGCCTCACATCGGCAATGCCGCACACATCGATCATTTCCTTCAACCGGCTTCTCAACAGAGCATCTTTCAATCCATGCAGGCGTGCGGAGTAGTCTAAATATTCCACAACATTCATATCAAAGTAGAGTGGATTCATCTCAGGCAGGTACCCGATTTTTTTCCGCACGTCAAACGAATGTTCGGCGATATCCAAACCTTCCACTTCAACCTTACCGGATGTAGGCGGCATGTAACAGGTGATGATTTTCATCGTCGTGGTTTTGCCGGCACCATTGGGACCAAGAAAGCCAAGAATTTCGCCTGTTTTCACATCGAACGAAATATCGTTCACCGCTTTTTCGGTGCCGTAGAGTTTTGTCAAATTTCGAACTGCAATAGCCATAGGTTTCTTACAAGTTAGTGAATGTTCGCCTTTCAGAGCGGAACAATTTTATGAAAAATGAACCACATTTCCAAGCACTGATTTACAAATTCGTAACGGACTTCCGCATGAACCATTGCAGAGAAGTCAAATGCACGAATGATGGTAGACGCAGCATGGGTTCCCAATGTTCCAACATTGAGAACAGATTTTTAGCATTTTTTTTTATTGGCTGACTCGATGCAAAATTCACTTTATCGTACTTTCGCTTCGCGAAATCCTTTAATAAATCGTGCATACTCTGTTACGTCTATTACTGTTATCATACCAATGCCGTATTTAGCCCGATTTTATTACAGGTGTCTTGCTTTGTATTTACAGAAGGAAGCAGCAGCGGGCTCTTTTTACTTGTTGAATTTGAATTATGAACGCCGTAATAGGTGTAGAAGGTTCATTAATCGTTTTATATACGTAGGAATAATTCTTTGACGAGAGAAGTTGACCTTCGGTATAGGATTGAGTACAATACCGTCAGAAAATTTCCCGCAGAAATCAAATTCACGATCAACAAAGGAGAGAAAGCCATGAAACGGCTCTTCGTTTACCTTGCAGTTATCGTATGTTCATTTGGATGCCAGGATAAAATTGTTGAGTATAACTACGATAGCGAAAAAATCTATCACAATGATTTACTCCATGGTGATTTGCTCGGCCGTGTTCTGCAAAAGGAGAGCAGTGCTATGGCGATTGTTTCCCAGCTCAGCCCGGTGGATTCGATAGCAATCAATCCTGTGGATGGATCTTTTACGTTCCGTGATCTTCGCGCCGGAAATTACACACTCACGATCCGCACAGACCAATACCGGATTTACGAGCGTCAGAATGTTGTTATCACGGGTGGTGCGATCATGTATCTGGGGGATGTCGATCTTTCAAAAGTGCCGGAATTGGTCTCAACCTATTACCCGAATGATAAAGACGAGATTGTCTATGACTGGCGCTATGGCCGCATCTCGATTTCCATTACCTTTACCCAGCCTATGGATCGGGCAAGTGTTGAACAGGCGTTTTCAACGTTACCGGCAACGGATGGTGTTTTCGTTTGGGGTCAGTATACTTGGGCGCCGTATACGACTATGTATGCGGACAATGCATCGGGCGTTCGCTCTGAGAAAGGGGCTACGATTACTACCTACAGCAAGGTGTCCTCGTTTACATATGTGATCGCAAAAAAGGATTGCTTCGCCGACACAAATTACTCGGTTACCCTGTCAACCGCGGCAAAAGATACCGCGGGCAATCATGTACGATTCCCCTTAACATTTAATTTTAGAACTGTTCAATCTTATACAACGATTTATGGGATTCAATCAACGCCTATGTATGGTGACGAGGAAGTAGATCCTCTCTCCAATTCGGGTATCCGAATTACCTTCCCTCGAAGAATGGAACCAACATCAACCGAATCTGCAACCATTGTCTCTCCGAATATGAATAAATTATTCCTCTGGCCGGAAGAGAATGTTCTCCTGATCTATCCCGGCGGGCCATTCCTGACAGATACAACTATATCCGTGCATATCGGCGGCAATGCACTTGACAAGGACGGTATTGCGTTAGGAAAAGATTACGACATGTGGTTCCGGACCGCTGCCTTTGCAATAACCAATGTCAGTCCGCAGAATGCGCAGCTCTTTGTATCACCAACTCAGACAATTAGTATAACCTTCAATAGTTATGTAAAGCTAGCGTCAGTACAGTCACAATCCGCAATCCAGATATCTCCACCAGTAGCGGGGAGTTTTTCATATTACAACCCATACTCCTCGTACGATTATCCTCAAACGATAATATTTACGCCTTCATCAGGAATGGCGAGTAATACAAAGTACACTGTCACTGTTTCAACAAATGTCCGGGATATGTACGATGTACCATTGAAAAAACCGTATGTGTTTTCATTTGTCACACGACCATAACTATGAATACCTGTCTCTACGTACATCACGATATTCGGCGGCAGAAAGAGAAAATATATGATATATAAATTGGCGGTGGTATGTGTGGCATGCTTATTATACTATCCTGTATCTCAAGCAAGTGACACGACTGTGGCGATTCAAGGAGGGTATGCAAGAACCCTCGCGTTAGGCGGTGGTCCCGCAAATTACTTTCTTAACGATTATACGGATTTGTATATCAATCCAGCATATATCGAGCAATACTCCAATCTTGTTTCTGTTGAGTTGGGTACGGGATTCGCCAGCGGCTCCGGTTTTTCATCGACCAACCAATTTTATGGAGTGAGTTTTGCACTTGAAAACGTCACATTGGGACTGACTGTTGGAAAACGCGAGGGTCCTATGTTTTCGGAGAACTCCTATGGATATCAAACCGGCGGATACTATTCTGCGTGTGACTACATGAAATCTGCCCTCGATTCATACTTGCAAAATATTCTTGTTCAATCTTCCAGTGAACCGTTAACGCCGCTCCAGCTCATCGCCGGGTTTACACTTGGTCATGCGTCAATCGGGATCGCTCTCTATGAATCCAGCTGGAGCAGAGATGACGATGGAACAGGAACTGTTTCTCAGGGGAGAAAATGTTCTGCCGCTCTCAGCCAGTACGGAATCAAAGCCGGTGTACTCTATCCTCTCAACGAAACTACTACACTCGATCTTGCCGGATGTTTTCGATTGAACAGTGCTTCCTCCGACTATTCAGATAATAACACAAATGCTCCGGTTGTGGAATCTTCGTTTTCTGCGACAGGATATGAATTGTCTCTCGTCGGAAGAGTATTCTATAAGATTTCACCGAGACTCTCGATTGTTCCAATAGCCCGGACAGAATATTTTTTCTATGAGCCGGAAGTAACCAGCAAGCCGCAGTCTAATTATTTGCTGCCGCTGCCGAATAGTTATTCAAAATGGGAATGTGAACTCGGGGCAGGGCTTCAATCTCGATGGGAAAACGGACTGGCGGTGATGGGGTTAAGTATTCAATATATTACTCTCAAGAATGATGTAGCAAGCTACAATGGAATAATTCACCAAACAACAAGGTATACGCGATCATGGTTTGACCTTCCCAAGATCAATGCCGGAGTTGAATTTGCGGCTGCAAAGTGGTTATTGATACGTGCAGGTTTCTTTAAACGGATTTCCATGCAACGAACACGAATAGAACCACCTTCCCCCCTGCCGTCCATCGAATCCAACATTACCGTGGAACCGGGATTTGTGCCATCGTTTGGACTTTCATCATCGAAACAAGCAGTTTCTCTCGGAGTTGGCATCGTCATCAACCAATTTGTACTCAACGGATATTTGGCAGAGCAAATCCTGGGAAAAGGGATATATCTGTTGAGCGGAATACAGCAAAATATTTTTGGTGTTGTCTCTCTGAATTATCATTTTTGATTGGATAACGATTGCTGCGATATTCTCGAAACGCTTGGATTGACATCAGCAAATTTTCAGTGATTGGCTATTCTTACATAGATTATTATTAAAAAGTTAGATTCCCGATTGAAACATTCGGGAATGACAAAGGTGGCTCATTGGTTTTCTACTCATCGGCTCCTGCCTTCTCTTAAGAGCTTTTTCTTTGTGTCTCAGATGGCTTTTATCTACATTTGATTAAATACTTCGCCATTGTAGATGCCAAATAAACAGAAACGATATCAAGCAACTCCACCGAAGAAAACAATACCCCGCATAAAGTATTTTATAATTACCGCACTTGGTCTGTTCGCATTACTCGCAGCGGTTTATCTTCTTACGAGAGATAAATTCTTCGGAACGAAGAATGAATCTCCGTCCATTGTTCAACACGCACCACCGCAAGGATCTCGTACTCCCGATCTCCTTCATCGTACAATACAGCGCGCCTATGCGATTGACATCCTCTTCCATCAAGTGTATAATGCGGAATGGGAAGGAGCGTACGGTGCTATCGGAGATGCCCATCTTTATGCTGCGACCGGCGATCAAAATCTGCTGGCGCTCTACACCGACACATACCGGCTTCTCGATATGAAGAATGGAACATGGGTGGACGACCGTGCTTGGGTCTGTTTAGCAGAAATGTACTGGTGGGATATGTCCGGGAGGAAGAATATTCAATGGGTGGATGATGCAAAAAAAAGATATTTAGAAGCGAAACGCGAAGGACGGCTTTCCAATCACGAGGGCTTTTGGAGCTGGTATAATTATACTCCCGGCGCACAAGGCAATTTTAGAATATTCACAAACAGCAATATGAACCAAATGGCGGCCGTGGCATGCTGGCTCTTTGAAGCAACACACGAGCGGCAATTTTTTACGGATGCTATGCTGGTATGGAACGGCGATGCGAAGTACCCGGGAGTGGAGAAAAAATTTTATCGCGGTCATGGAATATGGAAAGGGGACGAAGGAAAGGCAGCATTCGGCAGGCAGTTTCCTTGGGAAGGTGCAGGCATGTGCTCAATCGGGGCGGCAATGTTCCGGATGACCGGCGATAAAAAATATAAAGAGATCGCCGCAGCAACAGCACATCGCATTATGGATCCGGCGAACGGCTGGGTCGATTCGCAGGATTTTTATCAACTGCGGATGGATGGAAACGGCGCTTTCGTTCATTTCATATTAGATGCGTATCAAATTGCTCCGGACCGTCTTCCCGATATTCCGTACAAAATTGAAAAGATGCTGGAACACGTATGGACAAACCATCACGGCAATGCATTGATCACGCTCCATCGCCCGATAGACGACGGCATCAGAAACGGATGGAATCCGAGTGGCGGTGAAGATGGTTACAAGGTGAATGAAGTTGGGACGGTACACGCGCAATCAGAAGCAGTGCGCGCGTTTGGTGTGTTCGCGTATGTATTACATGAGATGAAAGGAACTCCGCGGAAATAGCAGAAAAATAAATAACCAGGAACAAGCAGCAAATTGTGATGGCGCTCAATGGCGATCTATTATTCCTTGACAAAGTCGATGGTCTACTGTAAATTTATATCGAGTGGTTGATTTCGGGAGCACGGGAGTTACAACAGAACCACTACATCTCTAAAAAGGCAATACTAAGGAAAATAGTTTCGCACGTTATTAACAATTCGTGCATATTGAAGGCAAAAGACTAGTTCAATCAACCCCATCATCGCATATCCTGAACTCTGAGAGGAAGATAAGCATTATCGAAACATTGTGCGTTATTGGTTTGATTGTTTGTTATAAACAGTTCAATAAAGCGGCAAATATTCATCGTCTCTATTAAGGAGAAATCCTATGAAACTCATTCAACATACTTCCATATACATGAGAGAATTAACGATGACTATGTTCAAAGTGTACCTCCCGTTCTTCATACTTTTTGTGTTTGTCTCATGCAAGGATAATTCAACTCAGCCGACGGAGACAGAAAATCCAGTTGTTGCCGTTGTATCACCTGCGAATGGATCAGAGATAAAAGCTGATACTGTCTATAAAATTATTGTTGATGCTACAGATAGTAAAGGCATCACAAAAGTAGAGTTTTATATTGATGGACAATTTGCAGGTGTTGATCGTTCTTCACCTTATGAATACGATTGGAACACAACGGGCTTAAGCGGAGAACATACTGTTATGGCAAAAGGAACCGATCAGAATGGCCAAAGCGGTTCTTCGTCAGTGGTCAACATAAAAATCAAGGTTATCACAAACAATGCACCTACTGTACCTGCCAATCCGTTTCCAACAGATAATGCAAATTCAGTTTCCTCCCCAATTAATCTTAGTTGGTCATGCAACGATCCCGACGGAGATACATTAATATATGATGTCTATCGTGGAACGGTTAATCCGCCAACAACAATTGTCGCAACCCAAGAATCTAGTACCTATATCATTCAAAATGATTTGGTAGTAAATGCTACCTATTATTGGAAAATAGTAGCGAGAGATAAGAAAGGCGCAATAACAAGCGGTCCAATATGGCGGTTCACAACAACAGCGACATTTTCCTATGTATCGATAGCCGGCGGCACTTTTACTGCTCGGACAACTCCAATCACTATTAGCAGTTTCAAGATGGATAAATACGAAGTGACATATGGGTTATGGACAGATGTGAGAAATTGGGCATTAACTCATGGCTACACGAACACTGATATTCCTGCAGGAAATAATGGAAACAACGGCACAATACATCATCCCGTTACTCAGGTGAACTGGTATGAGGTTGTGAAGTGGTGTAATGCCCGATCAGAAAAAGAAGGATTGACACCAGTCTATTATACGGACAGCACACAGACAACTGTGTATCGCACTGGTGAAATTTCAATTAATAGTAGTGCGGTAAAATGGACCGCAAACGGGTATCGGTTGCCGACAGAAACGGAATGGGAGTTTGCCGCGCGAGGAGGAATCTACTCTCATAATTATTCCTACAGCGGCAGTAACACTATCGGAGAAGTGGCTTGGTATAACTTAAATTCTTTAGGCACTACTCAGCCTGTTGGACAATTAAAAGCAAATGAACTCGGTCTATTTGATATGAGCGGTAATGTTTATGAACTGTGCTGGGATTGGCTGGTTGATAATACATATCCAGTAGGTGGAGCGATTGATCCTAAAGGACCTTCGACACCAGGATCACAAATCGAGATGCGAATCGTGCGAGGTGGTTGTTACAGTGCTGATAAGAGTTATTGTGAAGTGGGCCAACACTTCGGCGGTTTCGCTCCAACAGTTCGGTATAGCACCGATACTGGCTTTCGATGTGTACAAAAATAACATTTACAGTAATCCAAAATTTTTTACATCTATTCAGCGCCGCAGTCCGATCCTGCCAAGCGTGATCGCGATCGAATCCCGATATGTATTATCGGGACGGACTTAGCCGCCGGTCCGTTAGGCGTTGCTGACAAATGATTCGTTAATATTAAAAGGAGGATAAAATGATTCGTCGAACCGTAGTTCTGTTTATTGGATCTATCTTCTGGATAATTCCCAGTATTTCCCAAACGAAGTCGCCTCAAAACAATCACGAGATATTTTTAACAGTGCAAAATACAGTTCAAAATTTTCTCGAAGGAAAATCTGACAATCAAGTATTAATGATTGTCTCTGATAGCCTTTTTTCAGAAACTACACCGAGTAAAGTTGACTTGCAGAAAACCTATGAAGGCTGTCACTTCTTTTTTTTCAAATTAGTTGTCTCTGCTGAGGCAAATACAGCTGTGATGGCTCTAAAAACTACTACCGTGGCAAACGATGTGCGGTTTCATACTTTTGCGTTAATGAAGAACAAAGATGGCGTTTGGGGAATTACAAGTTGGCATTCGAGCCATTAACAACTGCAACGCCTAACCAGGATCAAGCTGACGGTTGCCAGCCCGCCAAAAGGTGAAGCATGGCGGGCAGGCTGGATACGTTAAGTCCCGCTGTACGGGATGCCGTAAAGCGGCACATGGCTCGCATAGGTTTCGTTCTTAATAATTTCTTTTTCAGCATGAACTCATTTCGTTGGTTGCATTACGAAAGTTATCAACGCGGCAGTCCGATACCGCCAAGCGGGATCGCGATCGCGTCCCGATATGTAATATCGGGACGGACTTAGCGCCGGTCCGTTAGGCGGGCGCACAAGAATAGCCACATTAACTGAATGCACAAGTTGACGACCATAGTAATTCTTTTTCAGATCCTCATTCAATTTGGCTGTAAGACATTGGACGACGGAGGAACCGTTGGGCCATGCGTTCACATCTATAAAGAGGCAATATTGCACGTCGAGTCAATTACCAATTCAGTCACAGGTAGTTTAATTCCGGCTGTTGCGATTTCCAATATCTTCCTCGACAGCACAAAAACAAATCCCCAATTGCTTACTCCGATTAGTACTAATGTTATTCAACTAGATAGTATGTTGATTTGCAGTCCACCATTCTCATTTGGCACAGAGGTACACAAATATTCATTTACTGTTTCAACGCGCGGTTATTTCGACACAACGATAATATGTAATCCATTCTATACGACGAACAAAGGTGGCTGTCCTTCGAGTTCTGACGGAGGATTACGCATTCGGTTTTCGATGAGACCAATGTAATATATTTGGTATGCGCCAGAGGCTCCCCGCAAAAAGAGGGGGTTTCACACAAAACGTTCAACAAGCTGACCGGATGAGCGTTGGAACGTTAAGCATGGCGAGCATAGGTCATTACAAAATTGAAAGAACCAGTGTGAACTCGCTTCGCTGGGTGCATATTGAAACTTATCAGCGCCGAAGCCCGATCCCGCCATGCGTGATCGCGATCGAATCCCGATATGTAATATCGGAACGGACGTAGCCGCCATAAGGTGCACCGCGTATAAATTTCTCATGAACTCGATTAGTATCCGACATATTAATGATACTGATAAATCGTGGATTAATCGCATTCTCACTGATCGATGGGGATCACCTACAATTGTTTCTCGAGGCGTCCTTCATGCTGCGAACGAATTGTCTGGTTTTATTGCCATTGATAGAAATGTTCCTGCGGGCCTTCTCACGTATAGATTCGAGGAAGGAGCATGTGAAGTGGTGTCGCTTGACAGTCTTGCTGAAGGTCGTGGTATAGGATCAGCCCTTTTGAAATCTGTTGAAGAAGTTGCAAAAGAGAAAGAAAGTAATCGAATTTGGCTTATTACAACAAATGATAATCTGCATGCTTTGCGATTTTATCAACGGAGAGGATATGTTCTTGTAGCAGTGCATCGCAATGCGATTGAAAGATCCCGTCAACTTAAACCACAAATTCCAATAATTGGCAAAGACGGCATTCCCTTGCGTGATGAAATCGAACTGGAAAAGAAATTATGATGTATGTATCTTGCGGTAAGTTAACCTCCACCCGTTATACCGCTTGCGCTTTTAGATAGATCGCGGTAATTTGAAAAACAATTGAATTATGTTAAATGCCATATCACATATGCCGATCATTTTTCTATTTACTCTCTTGTATAGTGGATCAACCGTTACAAATGACAAAATAATAACAGGGTACAATCTAACTTCTCCCGACGTTTCCCTTGTGCTCCCAGATATTTTGCGTGAAATATCAGGACTCACTTCTATTGATTCCACCTCTGTTGCTTGCATTCAAGACGATAATGGAATTCTCTTTATTTATGACATCATAATAAATAAAATTAAAAGGCAATACACTTTCAACGGTGACGGTGACTATGAAGGGATAGCACGGGTTCACAAGACAATATATGTTCTCAGAAGTGACGGCACCTTATTTGAAATTTCAGAATATGAATCAAACGATTTTCATGTGACCACGTATGCAACAGGCATTCCATCAAGCAATAATGAAGGACTCTGCTACGACCAACATAATAACAGACTGCTCATTGCGTGTAAGGGTAAAATTGTAAAAGGCCATGCCTACAAAAAAAAACGAGCAATATATGCTTTTGATTTACAATCAAAAACGCTCTCCAAGAAACCTGTCTTCGTCTTTGACCTTCAGGAAATTAAAGAATTTGCACGTGAGAATAACATTCATCTCCCAGCACGGACAAAGAAAAAAGGACAAACAACAGAACCGGTAATGAAATTTAAAATTTCCGCAGTCTGTATACATCCATTGACGAATAAACTTTTCCTGCTTTCCGCTTCCGATTACCTTCTTTCTATTTTCAGCATGCATGGTGACCTTGAACATATTGAACAATTGAATCCAGCACTGTTTAATAAAGCAGAAGGAATTACATTTCTTGAAAACGGGGACATGCTCATATCAAATGAGGGGCAAAGCAAAAAACCCACCGTATTGCGATTTAACTACAGAAAGAAATAAATGAGAGGAAATGCAGAATGCCAAGAATGCTATGCTCTCAAGTAACGGCTATTCAATATATATCGTATTATTTTCTTGTAACAATTATTATTCTCATTCCAGCTTCTGCACAAGAATTCATTCCACTGTGGCCGAAAGGTTTAATGCCTAACTCCAAAGGTACGATCGTTGAAGATAGTATTGCCAATGATCGGATTTACAAAGTAGGAACACCGGGTATGTGGGCATTCTTCCCTTCCGTGCAAGAAAATAAGGGAGCCGCAGTTGTTATTTGTCCCGGCGGTGGATACGACCATTTATCAATTCATGCAGCCGGATTCCAGATTGCGAAATGGTTTAATACTTTCGGGGTGATCGCATTTGTTCTGAAATACCGCCTTCCCAACGCACCCAATCTTCAGAATAGGTACATTGTTCCGTTGCAGGATGCACAACGTGCAATGCGTTTTATTCGCGCTCATGCAATTCACTGGCGAATCCTTCCAGACAAAATAGGAATATTCGGTACATCAGCCGGCGGCCAATTGGCTGCAACACTTGGAACGCAGATGGAAAATGTATCTTCCATTGGAGATTCACTTGATAATGTGTCTTTCCGGCCGAACTTTCTCATTTTGATTTCTCCGGTAATTGATTTAGGAAAATACGCCCATAGTGGAACCAGGGATAACCTTCTTGGCACTCATCCGTCAAAAACTCTTATTGAAAAGTACTCTGCACATTTGCAGGTAACTTCTACAACACCTCCAAGCTTTATTGTGCATGCATTGAATGATCCAGCGGTTTCTGTTCGCAATAGCTTGCTTTTCTATCAAGCGCTTCTCGACAGTAATGTATCGGTGAGTTTTCATGAATTTCCACTGGGGGCACATACCATCGGACTTCGCGATAATCTTGGTTCAACAGAACTGTGGACAAAACTTTGCGAAATGTGGCTGAACGAGATGGGATTCATATCAGAGAAAAAATAATGTCTGTATGAGATTTCAGAGTTCTTCGTTGTCTCTCGCACCATTTTTTTCTACCTTAATCACAGTCTAAATATAACTATGGCGGTAATCCTGCCGCTTCAAAGAAAGAACAAATGAAGCCAACAACTTTTTTTGTGACCGGCGCGACCGGTTTTATCGGCACAAAGCTTGTCAACGAACTGGTCCGTCAGGGGCACTCGGTTCATGCATTGACACGCGCCAAAAGTAATCGCGAAGGACTTCATAATGAAAATATTAAGCTGGTCCAAGGCGATATTATGGATCGTGATTCTCTTATTGCAGGGATGAGTGGCTGCACGCACGTTTTTCACCTTGCGGCATATGCCAAGAACTGGGCGCGAGATCCAAAAATATTCCATGACCATAACGTCCTCGGTATGCAAAATGTATTCGACGCCGCCAGGCAAGCCGGCATTCAGCGGGTGGTGTGGACATCCACCATCGTTACTTTTGGACCTACGACGCCCGGTATCATCGGCAACGAAACAATGCTTCGCATCACATCGAAATACTACACAGAATATGAAGAGACAAAGGCGATCGCAGAAAAAGAAGCAATCAAAATGGCGACTGAAGAATTTCCTGTCGTCTTGGTAAATCCCACACGCGTGTACGGCCCCGGTAAACTGACGGAAGGAAATTCCGTCAGTTTAATGATTGATCAGTACGATCGCGGTTTGGTGCCAATTCTTCTCAACCGCGGCGTTAATATTGGGAATTATGTTTTAGTAGATGATCTCGTACGTGGACATATCCTTGCAATGGAAAAAGGGCGCATTGGCGAGCGGTATATTATCGGCGGCGAAAATGCATCCCTGAAACATTTCTACGAACTGGTGGATGAAGTAAGCGGCAGGAAACATTTCCAGATCAATCTTCCACCTAAAGTAGGACTTGCGTACGGTGGTATCCAGAAATTCGCAGCAGAAAAATTCGGCATCTACCCGCAAATCACTACCGGCTGGGTGGAAACATTTCTACAGGATTGGGCATTCTCGTGTACCAAAGCCGAACGTGAACTTGGATACACGTTTACTCCGCTGAGGGAAGGCGTACGATTGACGTACGAATGGATTTTACAGCAACGTGAACTTCGGAAGAATAAATCATGAAGAGTCTCGAGAATTTTTTTTCGCTCCCTGCATTTTTTTCCAAAGAGAACAAGAAACCGGCAATCATACTTCTCCTTGCACCGCTCGTTCTTACAACGTGGAAATACTACGGTTCTAAATCATTTTACCTGGCTCATCTCAGCGACAAACTTCTCATTTTCAATAGCGCTGCCATGACAGCGGAGTGGTACAATTATCTTTCCGCCTTTGTTCTGCTCGGCGTCATTGCAATCGCCGTCATCAAGTTTGTTTTTAAGGAGCCTCTCGCTGATTATGGATTACAAATTGGAGATTGGAAATTCTGGATTCCTGTAGCGCTGGTTATCGGAGCCGTGATGGTAGCGCTGTCCTATCCTTCAGCAAAGGATCCACAGTACATTGCAGAGTATCCTTTGTACAAAGGCGCCGGTGAGTCGATGCCGATGTTTGCAATCCATGCCGTTGCCTATCTCATTTTTTACTTCGGCTGGGAACTATTTTTCCGCGGATTTATGCAATTCGGATTAACCGACCGCTTCGGCGTTTGGGGTGCAATCCTTGTGCAGGTAGCGCTCTCGTGCATAGTCCATATCGGCAAACCGGATAGCGAGATTTACAGTTCTATCCTTGGCGGACTTGTATGGGGAATTATGGTCTATCGATCAAAATCAATCTGGCCTTCAATCGCAACACACTGGATACTCGGAATCTCGCTGGATTATTTTATATGCTTTGGCTAAGAAAACCTTCCGAAGGTTTTCTCTAGAATTTGATGTACGCTTTGCGTACATCATTTTTAGGCTTCCAGCCCTTCGGAAGGTATCCTAAGATTAGAAAGACTATGACGAACAAACGATTGACAATCGGCAAACTCCAACTTCGTGCAACAGATGGATTGATTCTTGCAACGCTTGCTGTTTTCAGTTTACTCGCGATCATCTTTTCTTATCGGATCGATGGTTGGTGGATACTCGTTCTCAAGAATATCGCCGTCGCCATTGCGTATATTCTCTTCAACCAATTCAGCGAACACGCAACGAAAAAATTCTGGAAGTTTTTTCTCCGCATGGTTCCGATTGTGCTTACCTATGCGTATCTCTTCGGGGCTGTCGATAAATTCCAGTTACTCATTTACGGCAGATGGATGGACGATTATGTGCTCGATTTTGAGCAATGGGTATTCAATGTGCAGCCAACGCTGTGGATAGAAGACTTTATTTCTAAGCCGCTGACGGAATGGATGATGTTTTCTTACGTCATTTATGTACCGATGTATCCAGTTCTATGCGGAATCATTTATTATTTACGCGGCGAGCTGGCAATGGAGGATTACTTCTTTACACTCGGATTCACTAACATTCTCTGTGATATTGGCTTTATTCTTTTTCCTGTTGCAAGTCCGATGCATTATATCAAACAGTTATACACTGTTCCGTTAGACGGTTGGATGTGGACATTTCTTGGTGAGTGCATGCGGAAGTACCTGCACTTTGCCGGCGGATCGATTCCCAGTCCGCATACAGCCGCCGCAACCATTATGTGGGTGATGGCTTATCGGTATCATCGTCCATCATTCTGGGTTCTGACGCCAATTATTCTTTCACTTTACATTTCCACATTTTATTGCCGTTACCATTATGTGACTGATGCTGTGGTTGGAGTATTAGTAGCATTTCTTGCACTTGCTATCGCACCGGCTTTGATGAAACTGTGGGATATAATGGCAACACGCAAAACCGTTACGTCTACTTGATAGAATAAATTTGGTAACAGAGCTACTTCACATTTTATATATTATCTGCATAAACTCTTAGCACTCTACATTGAACAGGGAGTCGGCTATGAAAAAGAATGTCTATTTGTCATTTCTCGTTTTTTGCTGGTTGATCGTCATTGGTTCTCATTCTCCAGCACAAATAAAACAATCTGCCAGTGAACGAATATCAGTCGATCTGACAATCTATAACCAAAATCTTGCGCTCGTGCGCGAAGAACGTACAATTGATTTATTAAAAGGATTGAATCGTATTACCATTCCTGATATTCCAGCTACCCTCGATGGCACATCGCTTCACTTTTCCAGTCTTACCGATCCGTCGGCAGTAAAGGTGCTGGAACAAAATTACCAGTACGATCTTGTTCACGAAGCCAAGCTCATGGAAAAATATATCGGCAAAGAAGTGGAGTTTATCAGGACAGACAATGAATCAAAGAAAGAGTATACCGTCAAAGGGAAACTCCTTGCTACGGGCTGGCAGCCTCAACCGGGATATAATCCGTATAGCGGCAGTGCACCGTATTATATGACAGGACAAATGATTGCGGAGATCAACGGAAAGATTGAAATCTCTCCCGCAGGCAGGCTCATCCTTCCGGCGTTGCCGGAGGGATTGATCCTCAAGCCTCAGCTCGAATGGCTCGTGACAAATTCCAAACAAGGTGAACATAAAACAGAAATCAGTTATTTAGCTGGACAGTTGACGTGGAGTTGCAACTATGTCGCACTACTCGATGCAAATGATGCACAGGTGGATTTAACCGGCTGGGTGACAATCATAAATAATTCCGGAACAACATTTAAAAACGCAGGATTGAAGTTAGTTGCAGGCGATGTGAATCTTGTAAAGGAAGCACAAGCCGGTTTAGGCATGAGAAAATCTATGAGCATGATGGAAGCAGACGCAGCAGCCCCTCAATTCCAGCAGAAGGAACTTTTTGAATACAAGCTTTATTCGCTGCAACGCAAGACAGACATCAGCAACAACGAGACAAAACAAATCGAACTTACTTCGGCAAAAAATGTTTTCACTAAAAAAGTTTTTATTTATGACGGTTTGTCCAATCAGTGGCGGTACTGGTCTAACAATTATTCCTACCGCGAGCAGGCGAGCTTTGGTCAGCAGTCCAACAAAAAGATTGGTGTGTTTGTTACATTCAAAAACGAGGAGAAAGACGGACTTGGTATTGCATTACCGAAGGGTAAAGTGCGCGTCTATAAACGCGATGATGACGGCAAAGAACAGTTTGTGGGCGAAGATGAAATTGACCATACGCCGAAGGACGAAGAAATAAAACTCTATCTCGGTAACGCCTTTGACATCGTTGGCGAACGCACTCAGCAAAATTTCCGTGTCATTGTACCTGGACACGTTGTTGATGAGACGTTTGAAATCAAAGTACGCAATCATAAATCCGAACCTGTGGAAGTCATGGTCTATGAACATCCATGGCGCTGGAATGAATGGGACATTACGAAGAGCAATGCTATGTGGGAGAAGGTGGATCAGACGACAATCAAGTTCCCAGTGAAACTCAAGAAGGATGAAGAAAAAGTAATTACCTACACGATACGATATAACTGGTAAGTGATTTCACAGATGGAACAGATTTTACACAGATTACAGATTTCGCTGATTGCTTTTTTAGTGGCGTCAGGAGTTACCTCCTGACGCTAACATTTGTGATTTCTTGGACAAGTCCTGGTAACTCATATCCGCGAAGCTCCCGATCACCCAATCAACTCCGCTGCTCTTCTTCCGCTCATGACAGCTCCTTCGATCGTGGCAGGATACCCGGTTGCAGTCCAATCACCGGCGAGAAAGAGATTTTCACATTTTGTTCGTGCGTTTGGACGAAGCGCTTCAAGACCTGGTGAAGGTAAAAACGTGGCTCGCTTCTCTTTTATCACCAATGAGTGAATTACTTTTGCGTTCTGTGCGTGCGGTAGGACTCGCTGTAAATCTTCCATCGCAATTTCTGCTAATTGCTTTTTATTCAATTTAACAAATTCCTCCGCACCGCTGATAACGAGCGAAAGATACTGACAGGCAGCTGATACTTCTTTCTTTTCATTCAACAACGTACTCTTATTGAAGAACCATTGGATGCGAGTTTCCAGTAATGAGGCGAAGTCGAGGTCGGTAACTTCCCGGTCAAGCCAAAGATGAATGGAGATGATAGGTGAAGATTTAAAGTTTTCTCTTACGCGGTTGTCTGCAATGAAAACTTTTTGATCACTTTCGAATTTCGAATCTTTACGACTTGCCGATAGAATTTCTTCGAACGAATACCACGGAATTGCACTGATGAATGACTCCGCATGAAAATCCTTCCCTTCTGAGGTTCGTACTGATCGAACATGTGTTCCCTCCACTATTATACGCTCTACACCCATACCGGTGCGCACTTCACCACCGTGAGCTTTGATAAATTGCACCGCCGGATCCACAAATAACTCACTCAGACCTACACGCGGAATCAACAGACTGGCATTTTCAGTATTTCCAAGAAATGCCGCTCGCAGAACGCGGAACAACATCAGCGCCGAAACATTCTTTGGATAATTATTCAGCGAACCAATCGTAATAACATCCCATAAAAACTTTCTACTGATGTCAGACTGCCTCAGCTTAGTGAGCCATGCTTCTACGGTAAGATGATCCAATTCCAGCTCTTTTTCAGGCGACGTGTGCTTCAATTCCTTTGCAACCAGAAGCATTTTTAAGCGGTCTTTGAATGGAATTGCGGTGAATCCAAGCAAGCCAACAAGTAGGTTGAAAGGTGCAGGAAACCGGTGACAATCAAGATGATTGTATTTTTGAGATGGACGCAAAAAATCAATATGAAGCGCCGGCTGGAGCAATGCAAGATGCTCAGTGCCAATCAATCGCAAAAATCGGCGTGTTGCGTGGTAGCATCCCATCATCAGATGCTGACCGTTATCCACTGAGCTGCCTGTTGCGGCATCGAGAAAAGAATGCGTCCGTCCGCCGCAGTACCCGCGTTGTTCCAATAATAAGATTCTACGGCCGAGGGCCGATAATTCCACTGCCGCGCTTAATCCGCTTATCCCACCGCCGAAAATTATAGTATCATATGTATGCATACACTTCTCTCATTATGAGAATAATAAAATATCAGTTCAAATCCTTGAGTTTTTCGGAAAGCATACGTATACGTATCTTGACTTTGTTCACAAAACTTATACTTTAAAGATGAATTTGTGCTTTAAGAAAGTGAAGTGTACCCACCGAAGAAGCTTTCAAGGCAAACGTGAAAGAATTATTTATACAACTGGCCGAAGCACTTCAGAAAGAACTTGAGCAGCTCAAAGCTACTCGCCGGGAGATACGACTGTTCAGCGGCGAACGCATCGGTGCATTTGCCGGATACACGTACTATCGTTTTGAAATTCCTGAGGACATTCTTCTCCGCACCACAGAACGTGCCACATTCACGTTTGGGCAGCAACAACCCATCAGCGTCATCGGCAATGTTATTTCCATGGAAAATCAATTTTTCATTGTAGCGTTGCCGCAAGATTTTGGTGCTTCTCTTCCGGAAACAAACTGTTCCTGGAATTATGAAGACGAACACAAACCAATTATTGATTTACTCCAAAAGCTTGAT
This sequence comes from Ignavibacteriales bacterium, assembly GCA_026390575.1. Lineage (NCBI taxonomy): Bacteria > Pseudomonadati > Ignavibacteriota > Ignavibacteria > Ignavibacteriales > Ignavibacteriales bacterium. Next base: position 278,509 of record JAPLFR010000015.1, on the reverse strand, counting down.
GTGAGATCTCTTATTCCGCATCTCCTCTTTGAACCGACAGATAAAAGAAACAGTCACATCGTGAGTTTTGAAACAAATGGTGTCGCGACAACATCTCATGAACAACTCGAGACTGTGAAAAAAATTTTACAGAACAGAGTCACGATGGTGTGGGGTCCTATTCTTTCCGGCAAGACACACGTATTAGCGCTCACTGCGCTCAGCTATTTAAAAGCCGGCCGAAAAGTACTGTTTGTTGCGCCATCGAATGATAATGTCGATTCAATGCTTTTAAAAACCGTAAGTTTTGGTGATCAACTTGGCATCAAGATGGCAAAATTTGCTGCGCGTGTCGATCTCCCGTCACCTGGTGTCTTCGATACCATTGCACCGTACTCGTTTGAGCACCAAGTGGAAACTGCAAAAGCTGAAAAGCGTAAGGTGTTTCAAGAACGAGTTGCATTGTTGAACGCGTACTGGCAAATTAAAATTAAGCAAATTCTTCATGAAGACTTCTATCATAGGGTACAGGAGAAACGCGACCGACTGGCAGAGCTTCGCAAACAAATCGATCAAGCATCGAATGAAATTACTGAACTTAATCAAGTCATCGTTGAATTAGAAAACTCATCGCTCCTTGAGCGTATGAAGAAGGGATTTTCCAAGAATGATGTTGAGCTTGCACACGAACAACTAACGCGCGAGCAGCAGAACTACAAGCGATTGCTCTCCATTCAGCAAACGATCTCGAATGAAATCACAACTATTGAACTTGATGCACCAATCACGCCGCGGGAGCAAATGGAATTTAGAGAAATCGGCAAGAGAATTGATGATTTAGGCGGCTTGGAAAAAGTAACAAAAGCAGTGGAAGATTTTATTTCTGTGGACGAACAAGCATTGCTTCGTTCAAAGCTCTTTATTGCCACCGGTATTTCTGCAGCATTAATAGATCCTGCCATACGGAATCAGCAGTTCGATCTCGTGATTGTGGATGAAGCTCAACGCGTCAACCTGCCAACGCTTGCCGCATTATCAACGCTGGCGAAAGATAAATTTGTTATTGCAGGCGATCCGTTTCAGGTAGAACCCGAATCTGTTTCTTCAGATGAGCAAAACGAACATTGGCTTCAGAGGGATATTTTTCTGTACGTAGCAAAGACAACTGAACTGCATCGGCTCTTCGATTGGTCCGAACGGAATCCAAGCTGGTCTATTTTCATGAAATCGCTTAATGCTACAACTCCAAAATTATCGTTGTTTATGGCGTCGGTTTTATTTGATGAAAAGATCACTGTCCATGCCTCGCCAAAAGCAAATGGTAAAATTTATTTTATTGATACAAGCAAGGTCCGATCTCGATGTAAGCAATATGCCGGTAAGAAAAAAATCCTGCCCTATAATGAACTCCACACAAAGCAAGTTATCGAATGTGTGAAGCATGCGCTCATGGAATCCGATCGAGGTGCATTGGACGTGGGAGTCATTCTTCCGTTTACCGGTCCAACACTTTACACGAAGCTGCAATTACGGGTTCAGGGGATTAAAAATGTTGAAGTCGGCACGCCACAAAGTTTTTGCAACCGGCGTAAAAACGCAGTTATTTTTGACACAACGATGGCAGGTGTGGATTACACCATGCGCTCCATCGATGATAAAAAGATCGGTGAACACAAAATTGCACGTCTCTTCAACACGGTTTTTTCCTGCGTCGGCGAAGACTTGTATGTCATTGCAGATATGTCGCACTTCAGATCTTTGTATCATGATCGACTCTTCACACGGTTGTTGATGCTGCTTCAGGCGCAAGCAGATGAACAGCAATTATCCTGTAGTGGCGCTGTAAAAAAATTCGATGATCTCAATCAAATGCAGCGCGAAGAACTTTATAAGCTGTACCGCAATAAGCCACAAACAGTTGTTCCAGCGGAATCGATGAACGCGCCAAAAGAGAAGGTGGATCACGAACTCGAAATCTACATGAAAATGATGTCGAGACAATGGGAAACGAAAGCGGCCGCCAACACCGGACACGACAAGGATCAAGAGGTTTTCACTGCAGTACAGCGTGTGCTCGGCTGGCGCACCGATGTAAATCTTGTGTCGCAATTCGTAGGAGGCGATCTGATCTTCCGCAATTCCTTTGCAACGGAACAGGCATTGCGTAAACTGCCTTTGGATCTATGCGAAAATGAAAAGCATTTCCGTGGTGTGATGGAAAAATGGAACATGCTTATCTACGAAATGTCCGGCGGACAGAATACAGATTTATCCTTCTTTGCAAGCAAGGGTCCAGAAGCTCGCGTTCGCCAAGATATCCGAAATCTGCGCGCGTATTATTCTTCCGATGTCGAAGCCGTCATTGAAGAGGGTAAAAAGAAAATTGCCGTTGAAGTATCGCGCGTATTTCAAGAGTTGCTCGGTAAAAACAGACCCGACAATCCAGCCGATTGGTCAACTGCGTATCTCAACTTCCTTACACGCTTAGAAGCATACCTGAGCTGGGTTTCGGAACAGGTGCGCCGGTAACACGGCGGCCATGCAGCCAAAAATCAAGGGAACGCTATCATTTTCCCGCCTTGCACTACTTTCCTTGAAGCATGAGACATAATCGGTTATATTGACGCGAACAATTGAAAGAGTATTCATGGAATTCTGGCAATACGTCATTGATGTGTTCATAATTCTTTTCTTTGTCTTCCTTAACGGATTTTTTGTTGCTGCAGAGTTTGCCATTGTCAAAGTGCGACTCACACAAATTGAGCCGTTAGCGATCAAAGGAAACTGGCATGCCAAGATCGCCCGCGATATACTTCTCCACTCGACAGCGTATCTTTCAGCAACACAATTAGGAATTACCATGACGTCCTTGGTCCTTGGATGGATCGGCGAACCGCTTGCCGCAAACATGCTGCGTCCAACATTTCACTGGATTGGAGTTACACAATCGGAAATTGTTCATGGTGTCTCGTTCGCTGTTGCATTTGCGTTAATAACAGCAGTCCATATTGTCGTCGGTGAACAAGCACCGAAAGTACTTGCCATTCAAAAATCCCGCGAGACCATTCTTCTCGTTTCTTCACCAATGCGTATTTTTTTCTTCTTATTCAAACCGATTATCACTTTACTGAACTCTTCCTCCAATGGCTTGCTTCGGTTCGTCGGAATTAAAGTATCCACAGATTCTGAATTAGCTCATACGGAAGAGGAACTACGCTTGATTCTTGCCCAAGACAAGCACGTCTCCGCCACGACGCGCAATATCGCACTGAATGCCATGGACTTTCACCAGAAACAAGCACGGCATTCGATGATTCCCCGAAGAGAGATTGTCGCTTTGTCCGTTCAGATACCGGTCAAGGAGACCATAGCTATTATGCGTGCGAACAAGTTTTCCCGTTTCCCTGTTTTCAAAGATACCATTGACAATATTATCGGCATCGTTTATACAAAAGATATATTCAAACATGACAAGCATCTGCAGCCAGATTTTACGCTGAATTCTGTTCTTCGGGACGCTACGTTTTTACCGGAAACAGCCACGCTCGAAAGAGTGTTGACTACAAGTCTTCAGAAAAAAACGCACATGATCATTCTTGCAGATGAATATGGAGGCACAGCAGGTCTCATCACGCTCGAAAATGTGCTGGAAGAACTCGTTGGCAACATTCAAGATGAGTTCGACCGAGAAACACCTGACGTCGTAAAAATTGGTGAGAATGAATTTATGGTCGCTGGTTATATCACCACAAATGATATTGAGCGACTCTTTTCAATTGAACTGTCGCCTCTCGACATCCGTTCCATTGGGGGATTTGTGATTGAACAACTTGGGCATATTCCCGCCGCTGGCGAATGTTTGCGATTGAATGGCCTTGAGTTCACAACAGAAAAGGTTGTCGATAACGCCGTCGAATCAGTCCGGATAAAAAAAACACCAATATCGAATGAAGAAGAACCAGGACAGTAAAACTTTTTTGAGTTTCCGTTCTGAGAGATCAATCAAATTCCTTGATGCCAATGAATACGTAACCAGAGACAGAAACACAATCTGTTTCCGATATCTTTATCGGCATGGACGGTTGGGAGTTGCCGCCATGGAAGAGGGCATTTTATCCGTCAAAACAAGAGAAAGGTTTTTCGCATGCGAGAATTCTATTTTCATGCTGAGAATTCGGTCGTTCAAACAGTGCCATCACCAAAACACATAATCAAATACTAGAGGCACAAAAAGTCATGAAGTATCTTCCTCAGCTTCAATTACTTTTTAAGAAGTACGGAAAGAAAAAACATCCGTTGGAGTACGCAAATACGTACCAGCTCATGGTCATGGTAGTACTTTCCGCACAAACAACCGATGCAGCAGTGAACAAGCTTGCGCCTGAATTATTCAATCACTTTCCTTCGATGAAACAGCTTGCTACTGCGCATCCAGAAGAATTATTTCCATTCATCAAATCCGTAAGGGGATTTCGGAAAAAGGCAGATTGGCTTATTCGGATTGCTCAATGCTTAGGTGATGAGAAGAAAATACAGCTTACAATGAAAGAATTAACGGAACTTCCGGGTATCGGCAGAAAATCGGCAAACGTGATTATTCGCGAAGCCGGTGGAGTGCCGCAAGGCATTATTGTTGATTTGCATGTTTTACGTGTCGTACCGCGGCTTGGCATCACAGCAGAAAATACACCTGAGAAAATGGAGAAAGCGTTGATGGATACTATTCCAGAGAAGTACTGGAATGCAGCAGGTATGTCGTTTTCCTATCTTGGCCGGGAACTTTGCAGGCCGACAAAACCAAATTGTGTAGAATGTGTTATGAATAGTGTGTGTGAGTACTGCAAAGACAATAAAGTGATCTGACCGCCACAGTGCCCAGGGAGAATCAATTGATAAATTCACCTGGATGATGTGTTTGAAACTTATACCTCTTTTCCGTACTATCGAAGGAACATAATACCTGCCACCACAAACGTACGCGAGCTATGAAGAAGAAAAACAGTATTCAAGCAACTCGTCTTAAATCTGCGCCTGCACACGCACCGTTACAAGTTCACAAATTGCGCTGGCAATGCGATCCAAAATCGCTCGGCATTAAATCCACAAACGACATCCATCCAACACGTGAAATTATCGGACAGGAACGCGCTGTGCGTGCACTGCGGGTCGGATTAGAGATGGAGCATGACGGGTACAACATTTTCGTTACAGGCGGCACTGGCACCGGACGCACAACTACCATCAAGCGTCTTCTGCAGGACTTTAAAAATAAACCGGGTCAGATGAAGGACCACTGCTATGTGTACAATTTTAAAAACCCGGATACGCCCATTGCCATCTCTCTTCCTTCGGGTCAAGGACGAGGCCTGAAGCAGGATATGGAAAATTTTATTAAGGAATTACTGCGGGACATTCCCGCTGTGTACGAAAGCCAACGCTACCAGCAAACACGCAAGAAATTAGTATTGCATTTTCAGGAACGGCAGAAAAGTGTTTTGAAAGATTTCGAGCGGCGTGTGAAGGATCGAGGGTTTGATCTCGTACAAGTGCAAACCGGAAATTCGATGCGGCCGGACATTGTCCCGGTGGTCAACGGGACACCTATGGGATTAGACCAAATAGAAGCACTGGTTCAGAAAAACGAGTTCAGCAAAGAACAATTCGATGCCATGCGCGATGTATTGACGGATTTAGAAAAGCAGATGGCGACTGTTTTCCGTGAACTGAGAAATATTGAAAATAAAGTACAATTGTCGTTAAGCGAATTAGAAGAACAGCTTGTCATGCCGGCGGTGGATGAAGCCATGCGTGTTTTGCATGCGACATACGAACATCCCAAACTGCATGCGTACTTTGAAGAAGTGCGAATGAACATTCGAAATAATCTTGAACGATTTCGCAAACAACAAATAGCTTTTCCAAATCAGAATGTGCAACAAGAAGAGGACGGAGAAGGCGGAAAAGAAGAAGATACCTTTTTAGAGTTTCAGGTGAACGTACTGGTAGATAATTCAGAAACACAGCATGTTTCCATTGTTATCGAAACAAATCCAAAATATAAAAATATCTTTGGTGTTGTGGAACGCGAAATTGAAAAAGGCGGTGTCTGGCGTACTGACTTTACAAAAATTAAAGCCGGCTCACTTTTACGTGCAGACGGCGGGTACCTTGTTCTTAATGCACTCGATGTGTTGATCGAACCGGGTGTTTGGCAAGATTTGAAACGCACGTTGCGCACGAGATTGATTGATATTCAAACGTACGAGCCATTATTTGGATTCTCCGCCGCAAGCTTGAAGCCTGAGCCGATTGAGATTAACGTGAAAGTGATTATGATCGGTGAAACGGAGATCTACCATCTGCTCTATTTCCGCGACAATGACTTCAAGAAGATATTTAAGATTCGCGCTGACTTTGATTTTGAAATGCCTAAGACAAAAGGCACTGTGGCGCAATATGTACGCTTCATTAAAATGATTTGCGATGATGAGAAACTGCTTCCTTTTAGTTCTTCCGCTTTAATACAAATCATCGAGTTCGGAGTGCGGCTTGCAGGACGCCAGAAAAAAATTTCCACCCGGTTTAACATCATTGCCGATATAGCACGTGAAGCGAGCTACTGGGCGCGAAAAGAGAAAGCCGAGCTTGTTCTCTCTCATCATGTCGAACAAGCGTTGGAGGAGCGCATTTATCGTGTAAATTTGATAGAAGAAAAAATTCAAGAGATGATCTATACCGGTACGATTATGATCGACACAGAGGGTGCACAGGTAGGACAGGTGAATGGTCTTTCTGTGTATGATATTGGCGAACATGAGTTTGGTAAGCCATCCCGCATCACGGCACGCACATCACTTGGACGCAACGGCATCATCAATATAGAACGTGAGGCCGAGTTGAGCGGCCCAACGCACAACAAGGGTGTAGCGATCCTGAGCGGATATTTTCGAAGCATGTTTGCGCAAAACAAACCGCTGGTGATGGATGCAAGCATTACCTTTGAGCAATCGTACGGCGGCATCGACGGCGACAGCGCATCCTCCACGGAAATCTATGCCATCCTTTCCAGTCTTTCAGAAATTCCCATTCGTCAAGACATTGCTGTCACTGGTTCAGTCAATCAGAAAGGTGAAATTCAACCGATAGGAGGAGTGAATCTTAAAATTGAAGGATTCTACGATGTCTGTAAAGCACGCGGATTGACAGGTAAACAAGGTGTTATTATTCCATTCCAAAATGTAAACGATCTGATGCTGCGTGAAGAAGTATATACAGCAGTTGAGAAAAAGAAATTTTCAATTTATGCTGTAAAATCCATCGATGAGGGAATGGAAATTCTCACCGGACGGAAAGCAGGAAAGAAGAAATCTGACAACACTTTTGAACCCGGCACGATCAACGCGCTTGCCGATGAGAAAATTCAACGGTATGCCAGCGATTGGAAAAAGTTTGAAAATCGGAATTAACTTTTTACAGGAAGCGATAAGGAAATTCGAAAAAGAATATGAACGCTGCACGAAACGCTCTTCAAATAATTTTTTTACTTGTGCTTATCCTCATTGCGGGTACGTTAGGCTATCACATCATCGAGGGCTGGTCGCTCTTTGATTCGTTGTATATGTCGGTGATCACGCTTGCTACGGTTGGGTACGGAGAAACCCATCCGCTGACTATTGCCGGACGTGTCTTTACCATATTTTTGATTTTAGGCGGTATGGGCATTATCCTCTACGGCATTTCGGAGATAACACAATTCATCGTGCAGGGAGGCATAAGCGGAATTCTTAGGAGACGCAAAATGGAACGTAACATTAAAAAAATATCATATCATTATATTCTTTGCGGCGCTGGAAAAAACGGGCATTATGTTTTGGAAGAACTTATCAGAACAAAGCGGAAAGTCGTCGCCGTTGAGAAAGATCCTAAAAAGGTGCAAACTCTTATCAACCGCGGCATTCCAACTATTGAAGGCGATGCCTCAAACGATGACGTTCTTCGGTCGGCAGGGATAGATCGCGCTATTGGTCTTGTCAGTACATTACCAGAAGACAAGGACAATTTATTCGTAGTTATCACGGCGCGCGGATTGAATTCGAAGCTTCGCATCGTGGCAAAAGTAGATGATATTGAAGTGCGAGAGAAATTTTTCCGCAGCGGCGCTGATTCGGCTGTGTCTGCTCCATATATTGGCGGCTTACGGATGGCATCTGAATTGATACGTCCGGATACGACAACATTTTTAGATTCGATGATGCGCGATAATTCTTCATTGCGAGTAGATGAAGTAAAGATTGGCCCAACAACAAATTATCGTGGTAAGTCAATAAAGAGTTGCGATGTACTTGCATCTTCTGACATTGTGCTTGTTTCAATGCGGCGTGGAATAGACGAACGGGATTTTATCTTCAATCCCCCGCCGCACACTATCCTTGATACAGGTGATACGCTTATCGTCATTGGTAATCCAGAGCAGCTTGAAGTTCTGCGGGCAAAGTTATCAAAGTGACGGTTCCTGTAATGCTCAATTGGTGAAAAGAGTTCTTCTCTGTAGAAAGGTTTTATTTTTTATGCCAACGCTCATTCCATCACCATCTATCGTGAAAGCTGCCGGAAACAAACCAAAGATTATTGAAGAATTTATAGGCAGGGTTAATTCTAACACAAGTGGTGTAAGCATTGCACGGATGAGAAGTCCTGGCGGATGGGTAGAACCAGGTCAAACACCTGAATTTGATGAGTACACAGTAGTCCTTCGCGGCACATTGCGCGTCGTGACAAAGACCGGATCAATTAATGTCTCAGCCGGTAAAGCGATCATCGTTACAAAGGGAGAATGGGTTCAATATAGTTCTCCGGAACCGAATGGCGCAGAATATATCGCCGTTTGTCTTCCGGCTTTCTCGCCCGACATTGTACACAGAGATATTGATCCGAATTAATTGAGTTTTCATTTTCCGATTTCTTACCACGCTGTATTTTTCTGATTTGGAATCATTAGTTTTATTTCTACGTATGAATGCGGTACCTGGTTCCCTCAACATTATTGGAGAACTTTTTATGGATGCACTGTTACTTGCACGTTTGCAATTCGCGTTGACAATCGGATTTCATTTCCTCTTTCCACCGATCTCCATCGGGCTCGCATGGCTCCTGGTGATTATGGAAGGCATTGGCTGGCGAAGGAATGATGAAGTATATGTGCGTATGGGTAAGTTTTTTGGGAAACTACTTGCATTAACCTTTGCCGTCGGCGTGGCAACGGGTATTGTTATGGAGTTTCAATTTGGAACTAACTGGGCTGTGTATTCAAAATTTGTAGGCGATATCTTCGGTGCCCCGCTTGCCGCTGAAGGTATTTTTGCTTTCTTCCTTGAATCTGGTTTCCTCGGACTCTATCTTTTTGGTCGCAGCAAAGTCGCTAAGAGTGTTCACTGGTTTTCAATTCTGATGGTATCAGTTGGTGCAACCATCTCGGCATTCTGGATTATTGTAGCAAATTCATGGCAGCAAACTCCGGCAGGATATGTACTAAGAAATGGGAGAGCAGAACTGACCAGCTTCTCCGAAGCCGTCTTCAATCCGTCAACTATGATTCGTTATCTTCATACTATGGATGCTGCGTTGATTGCCGGAGCATTTTTTGTGGCAGGTATTGCGTCATATCTCCTTCTCAAAGGGAAAGAAACTGAACTTGCGCAGCGTGCGTTAAAGATTGCTGTCATTTTCGGATTAATTACTTCTCTGCTCGAGCTGATGCCGTTAGGCCACGAACACGCAAGACAGGTTGCGCGCACACAGCCGGAAAAGTTTGCCGCCATTGAAGGACTTTATACAACGCAATCGGGAGCGCCGCTTGTCTTCTTTGCAATTCCATTCACAAAACCGCCAGAGTTAAAAGCCAAAATGGAAATTTCGGGCATGCTGAGCTGGATGGCATTTGGCGACGTCAATGCAAAAATTAAGGGCATTAATGAATTTCCGCCGGAAAACATTCCACCGCTCTGGCTGACATTTGTTTCATTTCACAATATGGTCGTGCTGGGAATGTATTTCATTGCCGTTACATTCTTTGCCGTCATACAGCTTCGGAGGAAAAAATTATTTGAAACGAAGTGGCTGCTCCGACTTTTTGTCTGCTCTATTCCCCTGCCGCTCGCAGCATGTCAGCTTGGGTGGATTGCCACTGAAGTTGGTCGTCAGCCATGGATTGTCTATGGTCTATTACGAACGGCGGACGCGCACTCCGCTACAGTCACTGCAGGTGAAATTGGATTCTCCATCATTCTCTTCGGTCTCATTTATTTATTACTTGGTATTTTGTATATCTATATTCTGGTACGAGAAGTAAAACATGGACCGCAGCATACACATGCATAGGAGTTTATACTTATGGATCTAAACACGATTTGGTTTTGGCTTATCGGTGTGCTCATTATCGGTTACGCGATTTTGGATGGATTTGATTTTGGCGTCGGTATTTTGTCGCTCTTCAGTCGTGATGAAAAAGAACGGCGTATCCATTTCAACGCCATCGGTCCTGTGTGGGATGGAAACGAAGTCTGGCTGATCACTGGCGGAGGTGCATTATTCGCAGCGTTTCCGGCTGTCTATGCAACAGTGTTTAGTGGCTTCTATATCGCATTCACGCTGCTATTGGCAGCGCTTATATTCCGTGCGGTGTCTTTCGAGTTCCGCAATAAAGTTGATTCGCCAACATGGCGGCGTGCATGGGATTGGGCATTCGGACTCGGAAGTCTGCTTCCAGCCCTTCTCTTTGGTGTTGCAATTGGAAATATTCTTCACGGGGTACCAATTGATGCGAATGGCAATTATCTCGGCACATTCTTTGGTCTGCTTAATCCGTATTCCATCGGTGTTGGTTTGTTGAGTCTCATCCTTTTTACGATGCATGGCGCAATCTACCTCGCAACAAAATCCGAAGGTGATCTGCGCGATCGTTGTCAGAAATGGGCATCGCATCTTTGGATCGATTATGTAATACTCTATGTCATTGTAACAATATGGACGTGGCTTGCGTCTCCATTTCTCTTCAAAGATTCACCCGGCAGTCCAATGTTCTATGTATTTCTCATAGCATTATTAGGAAGTATCGTGTACCTGCCGATTCTTCTAAAGTCGGGAAAATTCAACCGTGCATTTCTCATTTCGTCATTGATCATCGCGACGATGTTAGGCCAAATGGCACTTAGTCTCTATCCACGACTCGTGCCGTCGTCCATCGATCTTCAGTATAGTCTTACGATCTCTAACTCCTCCTCCAGTCCATTGACATTACAGACGATGCTGGTCATTGCTGGTATTGGCATTCCAATTGTGATCGTGTATTCAATCTTCATCCACTATGTTTTTCGTGGGAAGGTTGAGATTACCGAGGAGAGTTACTGAAACAATCAGGATAAATACTTCTGAATAACCAGAGCGTTCATTCATCTCGTTTTTCCCTCTGGAAAAGCTCTGCCTTACTCTTCAACATTCATCCGGTAGCCGATGCCAGATTCTGTAACGATAATTTTCGGATTTGATGGATCGTCTTCTATTTTTTTTCGCAGCTGACCTACATAGACACGGGTATATTGTGCTTCTTCAGCATAGGTCGGTCCCCAGACCTGTTCAAGGATATATTTATGTGTCAGAACTCTTCCTGCGTTTCGCACAAACAATGTTAACAAGGAATATTCCGTTGCTGTCAGCTTTACAACGTCATTTCCTTTTTTTACAAGGCGTGTTGTCAAATCAACGGTAAGGTTGTGGGAAGTAAAAAGTTCTTTGTCCTGAATTTTAGGCCTATGGCGCAATGCTGTTCGTACACGCGCTATTAATTCTCCCGTACGAAATGGTTTTATCAAGTAGTCATCGGCTCCTGCATCGAGGCATGAAATAATATCGCTTTCGTCATTCCGGACAGAAAGAATAATAATAGGAATCGTGGCCCATTCACGAATTTTTTTTAAAACGGCCAGCCCGTCGATATCCGGAAGTCCGAGATCAAGTATGATGAGTTCAGGCCGCTCGGAGCCGGCCATGACAATTCCATCGTTTCCTTTCGATGCAAATTTCAGGTTATAACTATTCGGCTCGAGGGTGAGTTGAAGCAATCGCCGCATTTGTACCTCATCATCGATAACAAGAATTTTTGGGAGATTGCTCATAGAGATGCCGGTTCTGTTTTGATTGGTATGGTGATCGTAAATTCTGCACCGCCGCTTGTTCTGTTCCGGACAGACAGCGTTCCCCGATGGGCTTCGATAAATCCTTTTGCGATAGGAAGGCCCAATCCGGTTCCGCCTGTTGTCGTTCCTTCAGCGCGATAGAATTTATCAAATACTTTCTTCATATCCGACGGTGGAATGCCAGGTCCGCTGTCGGAAACGATAATGTTGCATTGATTTTCCTCCACCCGGGCATCTATTTCAATTTGTGTACCGGTTGGCGTGTGCACCGCTGCGTTATAGATGAGATTCGTGAGAGCTTGCTCCATGAGACCGAAATCCAATTTCACCAATGGCATATCCTCTTGAATGCTCATAACGACATGGTAGTCGACAACCTCTCGTTCAAGCCCTTTCACGGTCACATGGATTAAGTCACGCACATCGCACCAATCCAATTTCGGTTTAATCATTCCAGATTCGATTCGTGTCATATCCAGAAGATTCGCAACAAGCCTGTTGAGACGTTCAGCGGCAATATGAATTTCTTTGCTATGTTCCTTGGTTGTCGCAGACACTTGTGATTGAGAATCCGAAAGTAAATTTTCGGACGCTCCCATGATGGAAGCAATCGGAGTTCTGAGCTCATGGGAAATAGAGCTAAAGAGTGTTTTATATAAACGTTCTGATTCTGCAACAATAACGGACTTTTTTGTCATATCGTTTAAAAGCTCACGTTCCACAGCCGAGGCAATCTGTGCAATGAAATTTTCGAGCAAGGTTTCATAATCAAGCGATAGTTTTTCATCGCTCTGAAACCTCACGCCGAGAACACCCAATGGATAACGCGGCCCCGACATGGAATAATACGTCGCCTGTGCAAACGGAAGTGTATCGGTATATTTACCGGCTTTTTTTTCATTCCAGTATGTCCACGCAGCAACACTACGGTCTTTTTCATCAGGCTTCCATGAACTTGCAGTGTGCGGCGTCGGGTTCATATCACCATCTGCTTCGCCAAGAAACACTGCCACATCTGCATTAAAAAACTTTTTGATGTTCGATACGGCAGCTTGAATAACTTCGTTCTGCGAATGTGCCGATGAGAGATCCTTCGTGAGGGCAAAGAGTGCCGATGACTTGATTTCGCGCTGCCGGACAGCTTTTTCCCTTTCACGGACACGGGCGGAGAGCGTTCCTGTTACTGCAGCCACAATGAAGAACATCGCGAGCATCAAAACATCTTCCACATGGCCAATGGAAAATGTGAACAAGGGAGCAATGTAGAGAAAATCCCACGACAATGCTCCAAACGCTGCGCCTAAAAGAACCGGGCCGCGTCCCATCCTCAGAGGCAGCAAGGAAACTGTCAAGAGAATGATAAACGAAACGGTTCGATAACCGATCCATGCTGTAAGGGGAAAACAAGCGAGTGCCACGCCGAACACAATGAGTGCGGCAACGAGGTACTGAACAAATCCGGATTGAATCTTTGGAATAAAAAAGCGCCGTGCGGGCGGTTGCGCATCATCTTCATGTCCAACAATATAAATATCGATATCCTGACTTTTCTTCAGAAGGTCGTCCACAAGCCGTGATGTGCGAAAAAGTGTTTGCCGTTTTGGTTTTCCGATCAGTATTTGTGTCGCATTTTGCTCGCGCGCTACACGCAACAGCGCACCGGCAATATCTTCATCGGATGTTGTGATAATTTCTGCGTCAAGTTCCTTTGCAAGTTTGAAGTTCTTTGCAAGTTGTTCTGTTTCTTGTTCCGTTATCCTTGCCGAAGTTTCAACGTGGACGACCACCCACGATGCATCCATCGTGTAGGAAATCCTACGCGCCCAGCGGATGACGGAAAGCGACTGCGGATCGACACCAATACCGACGATCAATCGTGTTCCGGATTTCCATGTTTCTGAAATCCGCTTCGTTTGTTTATATTCCCGTAACTGTTGATCGACGCGTTCAGCCGTCAAACGGAGAGACATTTCTCTCAGAGCGGTGAGATTTCCTTTCCGGAAAAAATTCTCACCCGCTCGTTTTGAACGTTCGGGAGTGTAGACTTTCCCTTCAGCAAGCCGTTTCAGGAGCTCATCCGGTGAAATATCTATCACTTCAACTTCATCTGCGGCTTCAAATATCGAATCAGGAACCGTTTCATGGACAAGACTGCCGGTGATCTGTGCAACTGTTTCAGCGCGGCTTTCGAGATGCTGAACATTTAGTGTCGTGAAAACATCGATGTCATTATCGAGCAGCTCAAGCACATCTTGATACCGTTTTGTGTGCCGGCTTCCGGGAACGTTTGTATGCGCGAGTTCATCCACAAGCACTAGCTGCGGTTTTCTGGAAAGGACAGCATCTAAATCCATCTCCTCGAGTGTGGTCCCACGGTACTCGAACGTCTTTCTTGGAATAATCGGCAGGCCAGAAAGAAGAGCTTCAGTTTCAGGACGTTTATGTGTTTCTACATATCCTATCGCAATATCAAGGCCTTTTGAAAGGGCAACCTGCGCATCCTTCAGCATATCGTACGTCTTCCCCACACCTGCGCACATGCCGAAGAATATTTTCAGCTTTCCCCTTTTTTCCTTTTCTTCTTCCTTTTTTATAAGGTGAAGAAGCGTATCGGGATCGGGACGCATATCGTTAGTTGCTGGCATAGGGAAATATAATTACATTCAAAACAAGATACATCACCATAACTTCTGTATGATGCACCTAATGGCTTATTTTAGCTGATAAACGGAGAGATAGAATGTTATAATGAACATTCTGGATTTTACCGTGGGTACCAACTCTTCCAATCCAAATGGTCAGGAGCGAAATGGACCAGGTGATCATGTGAAAGAAATCCGGCCAAAAATCCAAGAAGAAGCGCTAGTACGATAACAATTACCAAGTGCTGAAATTGGCTTTCTTCTTCAGGTAATTTTTCTCCCGCTACATCTTTTTGTTCGTTCATATCCTCGATCCCCTTTCGTGGCTTAATTAAACAATCCTCATTGCGACCATAAGCATATCGATCAGCTTGATTCCTATAAATGGAGCAATCACTCCTCCCACTCCATAGATGAGCAAATGCCTTCTCAACAATTGAACGGCGCTGACCGGACGATATTTTACTCCTTTCAGTGCCAAGGGAATCAACGCAACAATGATCAACGCATTAAAGATGACTGCAGAGAGAATGGCACTTTCGGGCGTGGCAAGCTTCATAATGTTCAATGCGTTCAATACGGGATACGTTGTTGCGAAAGCGGCGGGAATGATCGCAAAATATTTTGCAATATCGTTCGCGATACTGAATGTGGTAAGAGTTCCGCGCGTCATAAGAAGCTGTTTGCCGATTTCGACAATCTCCATCAGTTTTGTCGGGTTACTGTCGAGATCTATCATGTTTGCAGCTTCACGGGCGGATTGCGTGCCGGTATTCATTGCAACAGCGACATCTGCCTGAGCGAGCGCCGGAGCGTCGTTGGTACCGTCGCCGGTCATTGCAACAAGCCGTCCGCCTTTTTGATAATCACGAATAAGTTTAAGTTTATCTTCCGGTTTTGCTTCTGCAAGAAAATCGTCTACACCCGCTTCAGCAGCTATGGCAGTTGCTGTTAACGGGTTGTCACCAGTGATCATTACAGTTTTAATTCCCATTTTTCGCAGGTGTGCAAATCGATCCTTGATTCCGCCTTTAACAATATCTTTCAAATGAATCACGCCGAGTACTTCTTTATTCTCTGCAACGACGAGGGGCGTTGCTCCAAGCCGGCTGATATCCTGAACGGACTGCTGAACTGCCGGCGGGAATACGCCTCCTTGTTCTTCGATGTACGCTTTCATTGAATCTGTTGCACCTTTCCGTATGATCCTTTTGCCGTTACGGCCCTCAGGAAGAATATCGGCGCCGCTCATGCGTGTTTGAGCACTGAAGGGAACAAAATGCGCCGCGATGTCATGGATATCACGGCCGCGCAATCCGTATTTTTCTTTGGCAAGAATAACTATTGACCGCCCTTCCGGTGTCTCATCTGCAAGAGATGCAAGCTGCGCTGCATCAGCCAGGCGTTCCTTGGAAATTCCAGGTGCAGGCGTGAATTCAGTCGCCATGCGATTTCCAAGTGTTATTGTACCGGTCTTATCCAGCAGCAGAACGTCGACATCGCCG
Source organism: Ignavibacteriales bacterium (assembly GCA_026390575.1). Classification (NCBI taxonomy): domain Bacteria; kingdom Pseudomonadati; phylum Ignavibacteriota; class Ignavibacteria; order Ignavibacteriales; species Ignavibacteriales bacterium. The sequence continues at coordinate 262,192 of JAPLFR010000015.1, read as the reverse complement.
GCAGCTTCAATAGCACGTCCGGATGTTGCAATCACGTTATGACGGATCATGCGATCCATACCTGCTATTCCAATTGCAGAAAGAAGGCCGCCGATGGTTGTAGGAATCAAACACACAAGAAGAGCAACAAGTACGGTTACTGTTATCGGTGTTCCCTGTCCAGCTGCCGCTACACTAAAAAGTGAAAACGGAAGCAGCGTTACACATACAATCAGAAATATTATTGTGAAGGCAGCCAAGAGAATATTTAACGCAATCTCATTCGGAGTCTTTTGCCGTTTGGCACCTTCAATCAAATGAATCATCCTGTCGAGAAAACCACCGCCGGGTTCTATAGTTACGCGAATAATCAACCAATCGGAAAGCACGCGTGTGCCGCCGGTAACCGCACTGCGGTCACCACCAGATTCACGAATGACAGGGGCACTTTCACCGGTGATGGCACTTTCATCCACGGAGGCGATGCCTTCTAGTACCTCACCATCAGCCGCAATGATATCTCCAGCTTCGACGAGATACATATCGCCCTTTTGTAAATCCGTGGATGTGATGATATCAAAGGTCGATTTCCGTTGAGGATTGTGTAATCGTTTTGCCGTGGTATCTCGGCGTGATCGGCGCAATGCTTCAGCTTGTGCTTTTCCACGTCCTTCTGCGAGTGCTTCTGAAAAGTTTGCAAAGAGAACCGTGAACCATAACCAGAGTGATATGAAGCCGATGTACCATGCCGGTGCTTCTCCGGTACCGAGCAATGCTTGAATCCATAATGCCGTTGTGAGAATGCTTCCTACTTCCACGACAAACATCACGGGATTCCGCGCCATTGATCTTGGATTCAATTTCACAAACGAATCAATTATAGCACGACGAAACATTTCACCGGTAAGCCCTAGCGGTTTCTTTAGCGGTTGTGAAGATTGTGTTGTCATATAAGTGTTGCTTTCTTTTCTCTCAATAAGCTATTGTATCATTATGAAATGTTCGACAATCGGACCGAGCGCAAGAGCTGGTAAAAAGTTCAACGCACCGACAATAAGGACGACGGCAATAAGCCAAAAGATAAACAGCGGTGTATGTGTCGGCAGTGTTCCTTCTCCCGCAGGAACAAGTTTTTTTCGTACAAGAGAACCGGCAAGTGCGAGTGTTGGAACGGCAAGCCAGTACCTGCCGATCAGCATTGCCAAACCGCCGGTCAGATTATAAAATGGTGTATTTGCACTTACTCCAGCAAAGGCACTTCCATTATTATTCGCTTGAGATGTAAAGACATAGAGAATCTCGCTAAATCCATGAGGACCGGGATTCATGATCCCTGCTTTCCCAGCAGCCGTGACCACGGCAATTGCTGTAAAAACGAGAACCGTGATCGGCATAATAAGGATTAAAAGGGATGCCATTTTCATTTCATATGCTTCAATTTTGTGGCCGAGATATTCCGGCGTCCGTCCTACAAGCAATCCTGCAACGAATACAGCCACAACGACAAAAATGAGCATACCGTACAAACCCGAACCAACCCCGCCAAAAACGACTTCTCCAAGATGAAGCATAATGAGCGTTATCATTCCACCGAGTGGAGTGTAAGAATCGTGCATTGCATTCACAGAGCCATTCGAGGCAGCTGTTGTTGCAGTTGCCCAGACTGCCGAGTTGGGAATACCGAATCGGACTTCCTTTCCCTCCATATTACCACCGGGATTAATTGAAGTCGATTGTTGATCCACGCCGAGTGCGGTTAGTTTAGGATTGCCCGATCCTTCAAGACTATACATCCAAAACACTGCCGCGACGAGTATCAACATCATTGCAGCAAAGATTGCCCAGCCCTGACGCGTGTCTTTCACCATTTTACCGAAAGTATAACACAATGCCGCAGGTATAAGCAGAATTGCAAGCATCTCTAAGAAATCTGTCAACGGCGTGGGATTCTCAAACGGGTGTGCTGAATTGACATTGAAAAAACCCCCGCCGTTGGTTCCTAATTGTTTAATGGCAATTTGAGAAGCCACCGGCCCCATCGCAAGAACCTGATCTGCTACTTTCACGCCGCCTGTGTCGGTTGTCGATTGAAGAAAGGGAATAGAGACATATGCAGAATTATTTTGTATAACTCCTTGCGATACGAGCACAAGTGAGAAGATACTAGCAAGAGGCAGAAGTATGTATAATATACTGCGGGTCATATCGACCCAAAAATTTCCGAGTGTCTTTGCCGAATGGCGAGCAATTCCACGGATGAAAAGCGCAAGCACCGCCATTCCTGTCGCTGCGGAAACAAAATTCTGGACAGTCAGACCGAGCATTTGTGTCAAATAACTCATCGTCGTTTCACCGTTGTAGCCCTGCCAGTTCGTATTCGTAGCAAAGCTCACAGCGGTATTGAATGAAGAGTCTGGAGTAACGGCTGCCATCCCCTGAGGATTCAATGGAAGAAATTGCTGTAAACGTTGCAACGCGTATACAAACAAAAAACCGACAACATTAAAGAGAAGCATTGCAAGAGCATTCGCTTTCCAATCCATCTCCTCGTTGGAATTAATCTTTGCGAGACGATAGATAAGGCGTTCGATCGGTCCAAGGACAGGATCAAGAAACGTTTTTTCCCTCTGGTATATACGAGCCATAAAAACACCGAGCGGTTTTGTAAGAAGAGTCAACACCGTAAGATAAAATGCGATTTGAATAATTCCGTTGATTGTCATTCGAATATCTCCGGCTTTAAAAGCGCCACAAACAAGTAGATCAAAAGCCCGATGGAAATAATTCCCGAAATACAATAGAGCCCGCTCATGATTTCCCTCCTGTTTTATTTTCTCCAAGGAATTCACACATCTTCATAAGCCCCCAAGTAAGAAGAAAAAATACAACCGCAATGCAGATATAGATGATGTCGTCCATAGTTATTTTCCTCTGGTAGATAATTGCATTGCATCGAGTGCAAGATTCAATTTGAGAATATTCACTCGTGGCTCTCCGAGAAAACCGAGGGTGCGTTCTTCAGTGTATTGATCGATAAGAGAGCGAATTTGCGCGACCTGCACATTCCGTTTTTTTGCCACACGTTCTAATTGATAGAGGGCAGATGCAACACTCATATGCGGATCAAGCCCACTTCCGGAAGCCGTCACAAGATCGATAGGGACCGGTTGAGTATTTAATGAATCTGCAGCTTTCAGGTCCTGAACTCTCTTACGAGCTCCATCAAGAAATGCCGGATTGAGCGATCCATAATTTGATCCGCTCGATGCCCCTGCGTTATAGGGGAACGGCCCTGTTGACGAGGGCCTGCTCCAGAAATATTTTGGGTCATGAAACGGTTGCCCGATCAATGCGGAGCCGAGTATTTTTCCATTTTTTATTAAAATACTTCCGTTGGCTTTCTCAGGAAAAAAAAGCTGTGCAATTCCAGTCACAAGAAGCGGGTACAGCAAGCCGGTGAGCAATGTAAACAGCACAATGGCGATAAGCGATATACGAAGATTTTTTATAAACATATATCAACATCCTTCCACTTGCATTCTTAGCTAGTATGTCAGCGATTTATTGAGCCAGTCGATTGCCAGCTTTGATCCATATGCTTCGTACGGCCGCTTCAAGGTTATGACGTACAAGTTGTCGTTCTTCTCAAGAAATTTTATTAGATCTTCACATACAATCTTCGGTGTTTTATCTGTTATAATAACATAGGAAGATTCCGAGAGCTGAATATTGGAGTATTTCTCTATTCGCGAGAGCAGCTCTGAATGATCCTTCTCAGAATTTTTGATGTTAAATGAAACGATGAGTAATGCCATAGGGACCTTTCTTGAATGATGATGTTTGCTGTGTTCCTTTAGATCGTGCAGGAGTAATTTCACGAGTAAGAATTAAAAGCGCAATTCAGGAGATATAAAAAGATGATGTAAGGCTATAAAGAAGTTATAAGAGGATATCTGAAACTGAAAAAGCGAAACAAAATCTTATATAAAGAAAATATAAAGAAATGGCTCTCAGCTATAAAAAAAATATAAAAATTTAAAAAACTAACGTTTTTTAGATATGAACGATAGTATTCATTGTTGCAATTTTACTTCATTTCCACCGATAATCTATCCTTTCTGCTGATTACTCTGTACCTTAATAGAGTAAAATATTTAATATGTTGTACATTTTGGAAAGATGATGGAACAAGGCAGTGCCGATAATTCTTCAGATGGTGATCCCTCATCTCTTGGTGATGATTCAGAAAAAAGGTTTTCTACTAAAATAAAACGCGCCATTCTTGGTGCACCTCGAAGCATCAAAGATCCTGGAGTTTTTCATCGCATTTCACTCATTGCATTTCTTGCCTGGGTTGGATTAGGAGCAGACGGACTTTCTTCGTCGGCGTATGGTCCTGATGAATCATTCCGCGCTCTCGAGAGCCATGCATACCTTGCAGTTGCACTTGCTTTAGCAACTGCCTTTACAGTATTTATTATTTCATATTCCTATTCACGTATGATCGAGCATTTCCCTTCCGGCGGGGGCGGCTATACGGTTGCCAGTCGGTTGCTTGGTCCTCATTTCGGGGTGGTATCGGGTTCAGCGCTACTGGTCGATTATGTTCTGACTATTTCTGTATCAATTGCCAGTGGTGCAGATCAGATGTTCAGTGTCCTTCCACATCAATGGCACCAGTACAAACTTATTGTCGTTGCTGCCGTTATTTTCCTGCTCATGATAATGAATCTCCGCGGCGTGAAGGAGTCGGTCACGATTCTTATGCCGATATTTCTTCTTTTTCTCGTAACGCATATTGTATTAATTTTTGGAGGCATTGGATTCCACTTAACAGAAGTACAGCAAGTTGCTGGTAAGATGCATAGCGACTTCACCAATGGTCTGCAAACATTAGGTTTTCTCGGGATGACGGCAATCTTTGCTCGTGCCTATTCCATGGGTGCAGGAACGTATACTGGTCTCGAAGCTGTCTCAAACGGTATCCAAATTATGCGAGAACCGAAGATTGATACTGCCAAACGAACAATGGTGTATATGGCTATTTCTCTCGCTGTAACTGCAGGAGGGATTATGGTTTGCTACCTGCTCTATCATGTAACCCCGGTAACCGGTAAAACCATGAACGCAGTCCTACTCGATCGGTTTGCCGGCAGCTGGTTGTTGGGAGGAGTATCAGTTGGGTGGATGTTTGTTGTTCTTACACTTGCTTCTGAAGCTGCTTTGCTATTTGTAGCAGCACAAACTGGATTCATTGATGGTCCGCGTGTAATGGCAAATATGGCCGTGGATTCATGGTTGCCGCGACGGTTTGCTTCGCTTTCAGATCGATTAACCATGCAAAACGGTGTAGTGTTGATTGCTGCCGCCGCCATTGGTATCCTCGTTGTAACAGGAGGTGGTACACGAACACTTATTCTTATGTACTCGATCAATGTGTTTCTTACATTTTCTCTCTCACAAATGGGTATGGTTCGATATTGGATCAAGAATCGCACACAATATCCTGATTGGTCGCGGCACATCGTTATCCATGTTATAGGTTTGGTTCTATGTCTCTCCATTCTTATGGTTAGCATCTATGAAAAATTTTCTGTCGGCGGTTGGGTAACTCTTGTTATCACAAGCGGCATCATCCTGCTTTGTTTCAGGATCCGGCGTCATTATAGAAAAGTCGGGAACCACCTCAAACGACTTGACGATATTCTTTCAGACATTCCCCCTGTCGTAGGTTGGACTTCAATAAAAGTTCTTCCTCAGGCAAACACCGCAGTTTTAATGGTGAAAGAGTACAGCGGACTTGGAATCCATTCTTTTCTTTTTATCCAAAAACTTTTTCCGAATCACTTTAAGAATGTAATATTTATCTCTGTTGTGAATATTGATGCAAGTACCTTGAAAGGTCAAAGTGAATTGGATGAATTAATGGCGGCACAGCAAAAATATTTAGAACAATATGTTAATCTTGCAAATCAATTTGGCTTAGGTGCCGACTACCGTCTCGCGGCAGGAACAGATGTTATCGAGGAAATAGAAAAATTATCTGCATCTATTGTAAAAGAATACCCGCGATCAATTTTCTTCGCTGGCAAGTTAGTGTTTGAGCGTGAAAAATGGTATCAACGCATTCTTCACAGCGAGACAGCGTATGCAATCCAGCGGCGCCTGCAATTCGGGGCAATGAACTGTATGGTGCTGCCTGTTCGCATCTTTGCTAATGGAAAAAGGTAGGTTCTTTATAGAAATGAGATTTATGCAGAGAATAGGAGGCAGGCATCGCATCATTCTTCGCCAAGTGATATTCAAAGGATTTTTAATCTTTTAAGTTCTTCTTTCAATGTAGTGATGATACGTCGAGTTAAATCTTCATTCTCGGGACGCACGTGTTGGGATTTCAGCCAGATGAGTTTCTTTGGTTCTCTGGCAGCATGAAAGAATAATTCGGTATTGTAACGCGGAATTTGCTCATCATTTGCACCGTTGATCATAACGAGCGGCGTTGGAGAAATTTTATCAGCATATCTCATGGGTTCCAGAGGATGAAGAAGCACTCCGCCGAGTCTTCCAACAAATTCACTCAGCCACGCTGATTCATATCGTGCCATATTGTGGCGAATTATCGAAGTCAATTCCCCACCGCCGTACACCATGATTGCCGCCGCTGCTCGCCTGTCGTGAGCCACGATAGCAGGAACAAAAGGCGCGCCAAAGCTGTAACCGAGAATCACTAATCGTGTTGTGTCCACATCGTGACGGCTGAAAAGATAATCTGCTGCAAGTATCGCAGTCGGCACCATATCAAGAAGCGCTTTCCTTACACGAGGCACATCCCACAGAATTGTCCAGAAGGTATATGACTCGCGTGGTTCGTATGGATAATCAAGCGCAAGGATAACAACATTGTCGATGTCGAGCGCGTAATTGACAGCGTATTTGCCTGTTGCCTTACCGCCGAGAAGAATGATAGCAGGATATCGCTTGCTCGAATCGCGTGGGGCGAGCAATCCAGCTTGTACACGAAAGCCGTTGTCAGCCTTTATGGTCAGCCACGATTTCTGAGTATGAGCATCAGATGCATACTGTTGAATGGAAATACTTGTCTGTGCGCCGCGTATTGATCGGAAATAACGTGAGTAATCTTTCAATGAAAAGAATATGACGAGGAGGCATACAAATAAGGAAAGGAAAAGAAGAATTCCTAGGAACCATTTGAGCAAGGCGCGTTTCACCACTGTATGCCTCAACGCCACTTACAGTGTGCAAATTATTCGAACGCCGCAAGATTATATTTATGACTTGGCATATCTTTCACCGATGAAATATATTTCTTGTCTAGCCTGAATTCTGCAGCATACTGTTCGAGAAGATCTTGTTCGGATAGTGCAAAATCACGATCGACCTGTGCAAGGTCGTAGAGAATATGATATGTTATCCGTTTTTGTTCATCGTTCAACTTTGCAGTAACTACTTTGATACAAACATCAAGAGGCCGTTCATTATAGAAACTGATCGCTTTTACAAATGCCGACTCATCCGTGTGAATCAAACTGCGAAGCTTTTGTAATTCTTCTTCCTTGAATTCTCCATCGATTCCCACCATTGTAAATGCTGCAACACACAGTGCCATCTTGGCGGATAGCCCAGATTTTTCTTCTGATGTAGAATTTGCGTCTATCATGGTATTTTCCTAAATAGTAAAAACATTTACAGCAACAAAAATCTGATGCTTACAGTTAATATAATCAAATTCTATTTCTGTTATGCAAGTATCAACAATGTGAATAGGAGTGAAAGAACTAGCAGCGAAGTATAAAAAATCCTACGTGCAGCAAGAGGCGATTGTTTCCGAAAAAAAGCAATCCCCGTTATTAATAAAGATATCGACAATATGAATGCTCCTGTAAAATATGCGTACCCAGAAAATCCTATTAACGTCGGCATCAATGAAGCCGGAATAAGTGCACAACAATAAATAAGAATCTGCCGGCTTGTGATATCTCCCGTTTGATCTAGCACAACCAGCAATTTGTATCCCGCACGAGCATAATCCTTCCGATACATCCAGGCAAGCGAAAGAAAGTGCGGCATTTGCCAAAAGAAGAGAATAAAAAAAAGCGCCCACGCCTCCATCGAAACACTGCCGCGCACAATTGCCCAACCGATGAGCGGCGGTAATGCCCCGGGAATTCCTCCGATTACTGTCGCGAACGGAGTCTTTCTCTTGAGTGGAGTATAAATTGCTAGATAGCTGACAAGCGTTAACACCGAAAGTGAAACAGCAACCCAATTCGTGAAAATTGCAAGATAGGATAGTCCGGCAATGCCGAGCAGGATCCCAAAGAACAGAGCTTCTGCAGGTTGAACGCGTCCAGCGGGAATTGGACGGTGTTCTGTTCGTTTCATCATCGCATCATATTGGCGTTCAATATATTGATTCAATACTCCGGCTGTACCACCAACGAGTATTGTCCCGAGAAGCGTATGAACGAGAAGAAAATAATGCGTCGAGCCTTGAAGTGCTATGTATGCACTGCCGACAGCCGTTGATACGGAAAGCAGCGTCAACTCCGGCTTCATCAGCACTGCGTAATCAGAGAGTGTACTTGTATGACGAAGAGCCAGCGAACTTAAATATTTCATGTTATTGTGCTCCACGTGGGAGAGAAGATGCAACTTTCCGCATGATATAATTTGCAACGGAATCTGCTTCAGCTGACCGTAATCCCGGATTTTGCATCGGTGGATAATCCGTGTTCTTTTTTATGGGATGGAGAATGAACGAAACCAATTCTGCTTTCTTTCCTTGATATTTTGGAATCGTTTCATAATATGGCGGGCCTACTTTTTTCTTGTCAAAGAGATGACAAGATTCGCATCTGGTAGTATAGATTCCTTCTCCTGTGAATGATACTGTCGCTACTCCGAGCGCAGCCTTTAATTCTTCTATAGATTTATCATGGGAGTTTGCAAGGAGTGCTACCTGACTGCGCGTTGCTGTACCAAGTGAAAGGTTGTCGCTTATCACGAGCATTCCCATTGCACACAAGAACAGTGCGAACCCCACCGTAAGTGCAATGGATTGCGGCGATCGATAGTATCCATAGATGAAATGCGCCGATAAAAAAAAGAAAACAATTGCCGCACCTGTAAGCGAATAGATCGATCCTGAGAGTGCTTCATCGGAAATCACTGTAACATTCAATAACACAGAAGCCGGCAGCCCCAACAATCCAATAACACTGAACCGAACGCCGAGCTTTTTTACTAACGTTGAATAATCTTCTATATGTTCTTTCCGATTCTCCCATGCGAACGAGAAAAAAAGTATCCCGATGCCCGTTACTCCTATACTGAGAAATAAAAACTCGACAACCTTTAGCCACACATTCAGAGAAATAATAAGAGTAATAACGGAATCCAATTCCCAATTGATGGGATTTGCCGTGACACTTAGAGCTGCAGCATAGAGTATAAATGCTGCACAGAGAAAGAATATTCCAAATCTGCCTGAACGAAAATGTGCCCGTGTGTTCGATTCCTGATATGCGACCACTGCCTTTTCAGATTGCTTGTTGGGCTGGTCCTTCAGTAATTGCTGATAAGATCCAAGTATTTCCTGCACGCGGAAAGTGTACTTGTAGGAATAAAGAAGCACCATCCCTATGAGGAGGAATAAGAAACCAAAGCCGGCGAGACTCACTCCGATGGATTGTGTCCCTTGCAGGAATTGCGCATACACAAATACCAGCGATAATCCAGGAAGAATCGACAGAAATAGAATGAGGCTTTTATTGAACAGTGCACGATCAATAAGTTCATGTGCGAATTGGAGAAAAACAACATTATTATCCTTGCGCCCTCGGTGGTTATACCACAACGATAAAAGAGATGATCCTGCTACAAAACCGAGATAAGGAATAAACACAAGGGAGCTAAGAGTCGAGATAAGCACAAGCAGATGGAAATGTTCCAATGATTGGGGTATTGCAATATCTTTGAGAACTTCCATAGTATTAATCCGGTTGCTTCATGACATTGACAAATGGTAGATAGGGTTTTGATTGTTGTGCTGATATATCCCGATACCAATGGTCAAAATCGGATGAATCTTGCGAGATAACCTTTGTATACATATAGGAATGGTCAAGCCCGCAGTACTCCGCACATGCAATGTCGTAAGAAGCCTTTCGTACTGTTTTGAACCACATGACATTTTCACGATTAGGGATAACATCTTTTTTTATGCGGAACGATGGAATATAAAACGAATGATTGACATCCATCGAGTGGAGAGTGCATTTGATCGGTATATTCATTGGAACATACAGAGTGTCGGTTTGTACGCCATTGGGATATTCAAAAGTCCACTTCCACATTTGAGCGGTTACCTTGATTGGCATCGCATTGTCCGGCACCTTTAGTTCTGTCAGGTAATCCCGCCATCCCATATAAAACATGCCCATAAAAAGGACAAGAGGAACAACTGTCCAGGTGATTTCCAAGGGAATGTGTCCCTCGATATTTGTAGGATGTGGATTTTTCTTACGGCTGTATCGTATAACAAAGTACACCATCGCAATCAACAATCCCAACAATACAAGCAGAGAGATTCCCGTGATCGTTAAAAACGTGGTGTCAACATTATCTGAAAATGGAGATGATCCTGAAAACATTTCAATAATCCTGTTCAGTAAAAAGCATAGTCAAAAAAGGTTAATGAAATGAAGATGATAAAAGTTACAATGGCTACTCCGACAAAAATTCTGAATAATCGGTCTTCATATTTCAAATGCATAAAAATATTAAGCATCAACATTGATTTGATAGAAGCAATGGTAAGAGCTGTAATAATAATCCAACGACCCAGATTGATGCCTGCAAAGGTTACGGTCGTACACGTTAACGCGAGCAGTCCCAGCCAGATAAGGACGTACCTGCCATAACCAATGATCTGATGTTGTTGATGGTCAGCTTGTTGTGCTATTGCTTTATTCGTTTTATCACTCAATTTTTTCAAGTCTTTTCACCGTCGAAGAAAACGTTACTGAATCAAGTAAAACAGAGGAAATAAAAAAATCCAAATGATATCCACCAGATGCCAATAGAGTCCTCCAGCTTCAAGCCGGACAAATGAATCCTTATTGATCTTTCCATTTCTTATATATGCCATCATAACTGCAAGAATCACCATTCCGATGATAACATGCAGAGCATGCAGCCCTGTCATCACATAGTATAATCCAAAATACAATATTTCTCCCGGCGGTTTATTTATGAGATCCGGCGATTGAGGATAGATGCCGAGAGATATCTTATGACTCCATTCGAAGTACTTATTCACCAAGAACACTGCGGCAAAAACAATCGTCATCCCTACCAACGACATCGATAGATTTTTCTTTCCTTCTTGAATAGCGGTGATGGACATCGCCACGGTTAAACTGCTTGTCAATAGGATAATTGTATTTACTGTTCCTATGAAGGGGTCGAGTTCCTCCGATGCAAGATGAAATTCTACGGGATGCTTGAAGCGATAGACTGCATAAATAATAAACATTCCTCCGAAGAGGATTAATTCGCTGAAGAGGAACAGCCACAATCCCATCCTTGAACCGACATCATCTCGGTGACTATGTTCTATTGCTGATGATGTCACCTTGCCTCCGGTGCGGTTCGTTCATATTCTGAATAGTCATAGGGTCCTGTAGTGACGACCGGAATCGTATGAAAATTTTCTGAGGGCGGCGGCGACGAGACTGTCCACTCAAGCGTTCGTCCGCCCCAGGGATTCGCCGATGCTTTTTCCCCACGTTTTAATGAAATGATGAGATTAATAATAAGAAGAAGAATACCGGCAACCATAATCCATGAACCGACCGTTGCAATACGTTGAAGCGTTTCATATTCAGAAAGGTAATGATAATATCTTCGCGGCATACCCATATATCCCAGAATGAGCATCGGGAAATAAAGAATGTTAAATCCAACCGTCATAAATAGCCAACCGATAAACGCAGGCCGCTTTTTGTACATCTTGCCGAACATTTTCGGGAACCAATAATGCAACGCGCCAAAGAGGGCGAATCCTGTCCCGCCAAACATCACATAATGAAAGTGGCCGACAACGAAATAGGTATCCGTCACATGAATATTCACCGAGAGTGCTCCAAGCATCAAACCGGTAAGTCCGCCGATACTGAATTGCACGATGAAGGCAAGCATAAAAAGGAGAGGAACTTCAAGTTCAATCGATCCTTTGTACAGGGTTGCAACCCAGTTAAAGACTTTGATAGCGCTCGGAATTGCAACCAGAAAAGTCAAAAGTGAGAACACAAACATTCCTGTATTACTCATTCCAACCGTAAACATATGATGTGCCCACACAAGCGAACCGACAGAAGCAATTGCTAAACTGGAATAAGCGATAAATTTATATCCGAAGATCGTTCGTCGTGCGAACACAGGAATGATATCCGATACCACTCCCATCGCAGGAAGGATGATAATATAGACGGCAGGATGAGAATACATCCAGAATAAATGCTGATACAAGACAGGGTCACCTCCGAGCGTTGGATCGAAGATTCCCACACCAAACAACCGTTCAATCGTGACAAGCAACAATGTAATACCAATAACGGGTGTGGCAAGAACCTGTACCCATCCCGTTGCATATAATGACCATGTGAACAATGGCATTTTAAACCATGTCATTCCCGGCGCTCGCATGCGATGAATAGTAGTGATAAAATTCAAACCAGTTAAAATTGAGGAAAAACCAAGGATGAATGCTGCCATCAGTGCCGGGATAATATTCGTATTGGAACGAATGCTGTACGGAACATAAAATGTCCATCCGGTATCTGCAGCACCGCCTGGAAGAAAAAGCGAAACAAGTGCAAGCGTTCCACCGGCAATGAAGAGCCACCAAGACAAAAGATTTAAACGCGGGAAAAATACATCTTTCGCACCAATCATGAGCGGCAGAAAAAAATTACCAAACACTGCTGGAAACACGGGAATAAGAACCAAGAAAATCATAATGATGCCATGCAGCGTAAAAAACATATTGTATGTTTGCGCCGTAACGATAGTATTTTCCGGATATAACATCTCCAACCGCATCAACACTCCGATCGTCATCCCGGTTAAGAAAAATGTGATTATGGCAATGAGATAGAGGATGCCGATCCGTTTATGATCGGTACTGAATATCCAGCCGAAGATTCCTTTGAATCTTGTCTTCTCGTGATAAAAGTCCGGTTCTGCAGCAACAGTTGCAGTTGTCATATCCTTATTACCTTTCAGCTTTCTTTTTTGGCTTTACAACAAAGACAAACATAAAGACTGCTACGAGTCCAATAATCACGACACCGCTGATGCGGACAACATTGAATGTATAATGTTTCCCCTCCGGATCGTACGCATAGCAGAAGTTGAGCACCTTGGAAATCGTCGGACTTGTTTTTCCTTCAGACGCCTCCATCAGTGCAAGTTTTACATCCAATGGAAGTTGATGAATTCCGTAGAGATAGCGCGTCACTTTCCCCTGCGGAGAAATGGCAATAAGTGTAGCGGCATGAATCCAATCATTCCCGCTTTTGGCAAAATAAAATCCTGCTGCATCAGTAAACCGATGGATGTTCACGCTATCACCGGTGAAGAATCTCCATCCATTAGGATTGACCGTCTTTTTAATCTCCGTGAGATAGTTATCCTTCTTCTCCTGAGCAAGTTCCGGGCGTTCATTGTGATCGAAGCTCAATGTAAGAATCTGATAATCCTTGCCGAGTTCGAGATCCATTTTGTCAACAATCTTTGCCACCTCTGTTAAGAGAGGACTGCAAATACCGGGACATTTGTAATAGACGAAGGTAATGATAGTCGGTTTATCGATGATTGACTTAAGCTGTACAAGGTTGCCCGATTCAGCATAAAGCTCAACATCCATTGGTACATATTGCCCAAGTTTTTCGATGATACCGACAGGATGCTTTGCCTGCTGTCCTATTCCCTTCATCGTAAATATGAGGAGTAGAAGAACAATAATACTTTTCTGTTTCATAGGTATATGTCTCTATTGAATGACTGAATAAATATATCGATACAACTCTATCCACTCATCGTGGGATAGCAAAATGACGTTTGTTTTAAATCCATTATGAATCGGATCTGAAGATACGGTTCTGATAAACTCATCCACATTCTTCACGTTATTTTTCATATGCAGGGCGCTTATTATTACTTTCGTTTCATTGAACGAGACAAGTTTTAATGTCTCCGCGCCGACGGTCTCTGATGCATCCATCTTCCTTTTGATTTCCTGAATCTTTGCGATCAAAGGATCATCTTCTTTTATTACAATTTGCATTGCCTTTTTAATGGGAATCTGTCCGGTAACGTTCATTCCCTTCGAAAGCTGATATGCAGCATCAAGCTGATTTAATTCATCCGGAGAATCCTGTGGTTGGTTATTCGCCAACGTTCGTGTGTAGTGAATAAGAGCAAACCTATCCTCAGGCGGCATATAATTGTATGAAGCCATTCCGCCCCCAGTAATTCCCTCTTCCAGTGTTTTATACATCTGCGAAACTTTTGAGCCGTTTTTCCAACCTGCAAGTGAATGAAAATTACGCGGCTTCGGATTCAGCATCGATGCCGTTGGTCCGTCGCCTTGACCGTTCTCACCATGGCATGCAACACAATTTGCCTTAAACAATTCCTGCCCTTTTTTAATGAACTCCGGCGTTGAGACACCAGCTTTCATCACATCGAGCGGTGGAATGAGCCGCGGACTCCGAAGAGGAATATCTTTTATCAAGGCCGTGGAGTCTTGCAAAACTGTTGGATTCACTCCGTTCTTCCCAATCGTATTCAGATTCCTGACGTAGAGTAATCCAATGCCAACCAAGGCAGCAAGAACATAGATATACGAATAACCAAATAACTTCTCCGGTTTTCTTGCCAAATCCCGCCAGTCGATCTCATCTTTATAGTGTGGTGTTTGATCCATTCGTCTTTTCTATCATCAATTACAATCGAAATTCTAATCCGCGTTCGAGCTTCGGGTCGCCGATTGGTATCAAATTCTGTCGTTTCATTTTCCATGAAAATGTTACTATAACTAAGCCAACAATGAGAAGAGGAAAACTAATTTCCATCCAGCTCACTACCGGCGATGTACTATAACTCGGCATGACAAGCCAATACAAATCAAGCAAGTGTGCAAAGAGTACCCATATGGACATAAACTTCAGACGTTTTAGATCCATCTTTGAATCCTGAGACAACAGCATAAAATACGGTACAGCAAAATGGACAACAATAAGGAGCATCGAGATATACTCCCAGCCATTTTTCCAGCGGGCGATGAACCAGTACGTTTCTTCCGGAAGGTTCGCATACCAGATAAGCAGAAATTGACTGAATGCTATATATGCCCAGAAGTTGACAAAAACAAATATCAACGTGCCGAGACTGTAAAAATGATCGCGCCTTAGTTGCGGAAAATATCCATGCTCATGTAGTTTTACGATGATATACGTTGCTGCTGATATTCCCGCCAAAATAGTGCCGGAGAAATAATACACACCATAAATTGTTGAATACCAATGCGGCTCCAGACTCATTGCCCAATCAATTGCAATAAGTGTTAATCCGATCGCAAAGATTGGCATGAAAGCTGCGGCAAGACCTATATTAAATTTTGTATGTTTCTGATCTTTATCGATATCCTGCCTCTGCGAGTTCCGTGTAAACAAATAAAGGAACAGTGTCCACAATCCGAAAATAACAACAAACCGAAATGTAAAAAAATTGACGTTGAGGTACGGTTCTTTTACTTTTAGTACGGCATCATGCGCAACGGTTTCTGCCTTCACCCATCGATAGAGGTCATTGAGATGAAAATAAAGCGGCAATGCCATCAGTGCTGCGATAGGAGTTAACGTGGCAAGAAACTCGTTCACTCGCCGCATCGGAACACTCCAGACGGCCCCGGCGATATATTCAAGTGCAATGAGGAACAAAGCGCCAATGCCGATACTCGTTAGGAAAAGAAAATTCACTACGTGAACAAATGCTGCATGGCGTGCATCCACCAAATAGCCAAGTGCATAACACGCTGCTCCTAATAAAAGAAATCCCCAGCCGACACTGTTGATAATCGTAGGCAATGGTTTCTTCAAAGATTCTATCGAAGAATACTGATCGCTCATTTCAAGTCGGACTCCTTTGCATTCTGCGCCCGCTGGAGTACACGAATATAATTGATGATTGCCCAGCGATCTTCCGGAGAAAGTTGAGGAGCATAACTCGGCATCGCATTCTGTCCTTCCGTGATAACGTGATAAATTCTACCATCAGGCCAATTGCGTACTTTGTCAGAATGGAGAGTCGGCGGATTTGGGAATTGCCCCTGCAAACGGCTGTCACCGCGTGCGAAGTTACCGTGACAAGGACTGCAAAAGGTAAGATATTTCGACTTTCCCCGATCCAGAACTTCTTTTGTCGGGAGCAACGGATCAACGAGATATTTTCCGGCATCCTCCGGTTTTCCTTTGAAAGGATACGGTATAAATCCTCGAGCGACAGTTCCCTCCACTGGCTGCCGCATTCCAATGCCATCCTTAAATAAATCGCTCGACTGCTGTGGTTTCAATTTGTTCTGCACCATCATCCAGTTGAAGGGCTGCATGTACATGAACTTATTGAGCGTGAAATATGTCGCTGCCGAAACTGTAAGCGCAACAACCGCGAGAACACCGATAAACTTCCAATCGAACAGCTTTTGCCCATGGTTGATTTCTTCTGGTTCGAAAAAGACAGCAGTAATCTCTTTTCCGCCGACTGACTTTAAAAATCCTCTTACTAGTTTTTCATCGAACTTTGGGTCTTCTGCCTGGATGCTAAGACCAAATTTGTTGGACGAAATATGTTTCATATACTGTGTGTCATGCAGTGGATGTGCAGTGTTCGGAAATTTGAAGTAGAGAATAATCATTGTAAGCGTTGAAAGTACAGATGCACATAAGACCGTCAATTCAAATGAAACAGGTACAAATGCAGGCCACGACCAGAATGGCTTTCCTCCGATGACGAGCGGATAATCAGAGATCGTTATCCATGAAATGAATATAACAGCACTCATTGCACCAAGCAGACCGAATACGAATGCAAAATAACCGATCTTCGAGGTTTTCAATCGCATCGCATGGTCCATGCCATGAACAGGATATGGTGTATGCACATCATACTTTGTGTATCCCGCTTTGTTTGTTTTTTCTGCCGCTTGAATAATTTCATCCGGCGAATCGAACAGGGCTGTTATAGAATACAATTGTTTTTGCATCATAGACGTTTCTTGTTCAATGCTTCTTTGGTTGTGCGCCATCGACCACCGCTTTCAACTCTGCCATCGCAACCGACGGCAGGAAGCGGACAAAGAGCAGTACACAGGTGAAAAATAAACCGAATCCAAGCGATAGAATTCCATAATCATAGAGTGTCGGTGAAAAATGTCCCCAGCTCGACGGCAAAAAATCACGCGAAAGAGATGTCACAATGATAACGTACCTTTCAAACCACATGCCGACATTCACCAATATTCCAATCACAAACATAACAGGAACGTTCGTGCGAATCTTTTTAAACCAGAAGCCCTGCACAAAAATAACATTACAGGTAACCATCGTCCAGTATGCCCACGCGTACGGCCCAAGTGCACGGTTGAGGAACACAAACCGTTCGAACTGGCTTCCGCTGTACCAAGCCATGAAGAATTCCATCGCATATGCATACCCGACCATACTGCCAGTGAGAAGCATGACTTTGTTCATATTTTCAAGATGTTTTATCGTAATGATGTGCTCGAATTTGAACATCTTCCGAACAAGAATAAGCACGTTCTGCACCATCGCAAAACCGGAAAAGACTGCACCGGCAACAAAGTATGGCGGAAAGATTGTTGCATGCCAACCCGGCATAATCGAAACTGCAAAATCAAAACTCACAATCGTATGTACCGAGAGCACGAGCGGAGTAGCAAAACCTGCAAGGATAAGATACAACCGTTCATAGTGCGTCCAATGACGATTCGAAAACCGCCAGCCAAGACTCAGGATCGAATAGATAATTTTTTTATACTTATTTCCCGCCCGATCACGTAATGTTGCAAAGTCCGGTATGAGACCGAGATACCAAAAAACGAACGAAACGGTGAAATATGTCGAAACAGCAAACACATCCCACACGAGCGGCGAGTTAAAGTTGATCCACAACCCATGTTGATTGGGGTACGGGAAGAGATATCCCATCAACCAAACACGGCCAAGATGTGTCACTGTCACAAACATGCCGGCGCATATGACTGCGAAGATAGTCATTGCCTCCGCAAAACGTGCAATGGCATTCCGCCACCGCTGGCGCATCAGAAAAAGTATAGCTGAAATAAGCGTACCTGCATGACCGATGCCAACCCAGAAAACGAAATTTGTAACATCAAACGCCCACGCAACGGGCTGATTGAAACCCGCCACTCCAAGTCCTTTTATTTGGATCATTATTACTGCAAAGAGACCAAACGCCAATACAGAAAGTGTAACACCAAATGCGATCCACCACCGCTGCGATGGGAAACGATTTAATGGAGCTTCAATTGTTGCGTCAATGTCCGCCGACGCAACCGGCTTCGTTGTAATCTGTGGTTCTTTTGAATAGTCAATGACTGCTGTAGTCAAGTCGATTTCTCCGATTCAACATTGCGCAACTTGGCAAGGTATGTTACATTCGGACGCACATTCGTTTCTTCCAGTACGTGATACCCCAATGTATGCGTGCGGTATTTCGATACTTCTGAATTCTGATCATTCATATCTCCAAACACTATCGCTGTCGCAGGACACGCTTCCTGACATGCAGTTTTTACATCACTGCCTGCAAGTTCACGCCCTTGTTCTATTGCATGCTGCCGGGCTTCCATAATCCGTTGGATGCAGAAGGTACATTTTTCCATAACGCCGCGTGAGCGAACAGTTACTTCCGGATTGTGCACGAGACTAACCGGCTGCTGTTCGTAATATCCATCTGCGAAACTGTTTCGCCAATTGTAGAAATTAAATCGGCGTACTTTATACGGACAGTTATTCGAACAATACTTTGTGCCGACACACCGGTTGTACACCATCTGATTAAGACCGTCGGGACTGTGGTTCGTGGCTACAACAGGACACACATTTTCACATGGCGCATTATCGCAATGCTGACATAACATAGGTTGATGACTTAACGATGGATTTGCATCGGTTCCTGAGTAATATCGGTCGATACGAATCCATTGCATGGCGCGTCCTTTTGCCGTTTGCTCTTTGCCTACGACAGGGATATTATTTTCTACATTACACCCCGCCACACAAACATTACATCCGATACATTTGTTCAGATCAATTGCCATTGCCCATTTGACACCTTTGTATTCGACTTCGGGGGTGATATTGAGCAATTCTGTTTTTTCTTCGTGAAGGAAATTTGGATTCTTTTCGTATTCTGCAAGCGTTCCTTCGCGGATAATTTTTCTTTTGAGATGCAGATTTTTAGTGAATTCGTCATCAAGTGAATGATGTTCTTGCGTTGAAACAAGTTCGTAGTGACTCGCGGTTTTAGTTATCGTCGCCCCCGTGAACACGCGTGAGCCGGTAAAAGAGTGTTTGGATAGTAATTGGTTTGCATTCACTCCGACATTGTTTCCCACCGGACCGGCGTTTATTCGTCCATAGCCGAGTGATAGAGAAATAAAATCATCTGCTTGTCCTGGCTGTAAAAAGACCGGTATTAGTACCGATCCTTGCGGCAGCCTCACTTCTACCACATCATTGTTATCAACGTGAAGAGACTTTGCCGTCTTTGGTGAGACCGCAGCGTAGTTATCCCACACAATTTTTGAAATCGGATCCGGCAGCTCTTGAAGCCAGCCATTGTTTGCATACGAACCATCACCAAGAAAGGAACTTTCTATCAATGCGACTCCCATACCAGAGACAGGTAAGAGCGCAATTGAAGTGAGCGCACGTGTGTTATACTTTCCTGTGCTTTTAATTGGCTCATGAAACTCCACAATTCCGTCATGCAAAGAGGAGTACCAAAACGTCTTGAAATCAACTTTAAGCTTGAGCATCGGAAATACTTCTTTTTCCCAGCGGCTCATAAGGTATTCGTGGTAGATTGTTTCCTTGTAGGATTCATTTTTATTTATCCACGAAAGCACAACAGCTTCTTTTTGCCGTGTATCATACAGCGGAGCGATGACCGGCTGCTGCAGAGAAAGCATTCCGTTCCTTACTTGATAATCACCCCACGATTCGAACGCATGATTAATCGGCAGCACGAACGTACAATGCCGAGATGTTTCGTTATCCGCCTCGACAAGACCGATACTCACCGGTACGGATTTCAGCGCTTCTTCATAGCCAAATTCTTTCGGAAGATGATAGATAGGATTTGAATCAAAGTGGATGACAATCCCTACCTTTCCTGATTTCATCTCACTGACAAGAGTTTCTATTTCTTCCGACGATGATAAGGGCACAACATTCATTGCACAATGTTCCTTCTGGAAAAGTTTTATATTCCCGAGAAGCTCATTCAAATAGTTCACGGCAATATGCACTTCTTCCGAGAGAATATCCCCGGCGTATATCATCGCTTCACCGCGATAGTTCCTTAAATCGTCAACAAGGTGTTGCAGTATCTCCGTTGAAAGTCCATGTTTCTGGGCAACATCTCGAAGAGACAAACTCGAGGAAAACTTATCAGTCCCAAGTTCCGTTGCAAGCGCTAAAATAAATTCTAACTGAGCATCAGGCCGAAGTCGCAGTCTGTAATCAGCATTAGCCCCGGTAAGAGACATCACGCCCTCAATACTGTAAAAGCGGTTGAAATTCTTCGTTTTCATGACATCCCGGGCATCCGAGAATTTCCGGATTTGTTCAACAACCATTCCATCTGTCCCAAGGAAATCGGATTCCAGCGCGAGAATAATTTTCGCTTTTTCCCACTCAATGACCGGCAACTCTTTTGAACCGTAGCATTTTTGCCATGCCCTTCTGCGCGTTTCATTATTGAAAAGTGAATAGCTATAGACTTTTGTTGTTGGGAACTTCGTTTTAAATTCATCCAAGAGCTTTTTCGTTGTCGGTGAATTGATTGCCCTGGTCACAAGAGCAATCTCTTTTCCACGCTGAACCGCTTCAGAAAGACTACGGATAATTTCTTCATCGGCCTGCTTCCAGGACACATCTCCATGTTTATTGGAAGCACTGCCATACTGTGTTGTGCGCAGACGAAATGGATCGTAGAGATTCAGAATGCTCGCCTGTCCCTTTGCACAAATCTTTCCACGATTGATTGGATGATCGGGATTACCGTCGACTTTAATCGGACGTCCTTCTCGCGTCTTAATAAGAATACCACATGACTGTGAACACCCCGTACAAGTAGAAGCATAGTAATTTGGAATGCCGGGTGTCACCTCTTCGGGTTTTTTTGTATAAGGTACAATTTCACCTTTGTCTCGATAGTTTGAACACCCCGTTACAGTAAAGGCCGCGGAAGCAGCAAGCAACGCAAGGAACTGTTTGCGTGACATTCCGGACATTTCCGATGGAGAAAAATCATCTGTCACACCACCCATAAACTCATCACTATCCGGGGAAACTTCAGGTTTTTTGTTTTCCAACACACGGAGGCTCTTCCAGTATTTCGGATTATGCGCCATGAGATATTGAATCCTTATTCGTGCGTTGAACTGCCAATGGATTGATCTTAGCCTGCACAACTCTCTTACTCCCAGTGCCTGTTGTGCTGCGTACAAGGCTTGAGAACAGATTGCCCACTATCCAACCTCCTGCGATACCGCTAAAAAGTCGCACAAAAAATGAACGGCGACTATGTGAATATTTTTCTTGTGTTGTTTCCATACTCAACCGTTTAACGATGACACGCATAACAATTTTCTGGTCCCATTTTCACTCCATGAATATTTGTTAGCAAAGTTCGTGCATTGCGATGACAATTCAAGCACGCTGCCATAGAAAACTCCGATACCTGCATCGCACCATCCATATCTTCTACCTTACCATGGCAGCTCGCACATTCGATTCCTTTGTTGATATGTACACTATGATTAAAATATGCATAATCGGGTACACGATGAACGCGTTTCCATGGCAAAGCTATACCTTCGTTATAATATTTTGTGAGTTTGACGATTTCAGGTTTATCTTTTCGTGCTATTGCGTGACAATTCATGCACGTTGCCACAGAAGGAATGGTTGCATGGGGAGAGAATGAAACCGCAGAATGGCAATACTTGCAGTCAATTTGCATTGTACCAGCATGAAGCTTATGCGAAAATGCAATTGGCTGAACGGGTGAATATCCTATTCCGTCGCGTTCAGCGCGAGAATAGAAATACGTAGCAATGAACGACAGCACTCCAACAAAGAGAATGATTGGCAGACGAATGCGAAGTGTGTAATCAAGGAGCGCTTTTTTCATAAACGTTCGGTGTACATTCTCCTGTTTTTAATTATACCGGTAGAACACACCGATATGATGATAGCTTTCTGAAGCTATCCTACGAAAAAAAAGGTGCTAAATCAATTAAGTAGCGTGAATTACATTTGAAGAACTGAAATTAAAACAGTCTGGAGACGAAAATGATTCCCACTCGACTCAATATTAAGGATATTATTTTCAGTATAATCAATGCGATTATTTTCTCTCAATTAGTATGATTATTGGAGGTTTGCAATAGCAGAGAAGAATCCGTAAATTTGAATGGTGTTGAAATGGACGCTTAGCTCAGCTGGTTCAGAGCGCTGCCCTTACAAGGCAGAGGTCGTAGGTTCGAACCCTACAGCGTCCACATCTTCAGTTTTAATATCAAATAGAGTAGGTTCTGCGCCAGAGGCGCATGAGCCTTCGGCTCAGATCCCTACAGCGTTCACAAACAAAAAGTCCATGGCGAAACGGGCTGTCGTGTTCGTTAACCAAATATCCTCATATTACCTGGCTTCTTCAAACTCTCCAATTTTTTTATTTTTTTTCACATTATCCCATGTAAAATACCGGCCGTTCATTACAATATAAACACCTCGGGGGAGAGTTTGCGCAAACGCGAGCGCGCTGCCAAGATTGAATAGTCCATCTGAACTGCCAAATTTGTACGGCACCATGGCCCCGGTAAGGACAATGGTTTTATCCAGGCTCGCTTGACCAAGCACCTTTGCTGTTTCTTCCATTGTGTCTGTGCCATGTGTGATAACAATTCGATCTTCCTTACATTTCCGACTTTGTTCAACAATAATCTGACGATCTGCGTCGGTCATTTCTAAGCTATCAACAAGCATCAGTGCACGGATATCCACGGGCACTTTACATCTTCCTAATTTAAGCATTTCCGGAAGGTGTGTATCTTTAAAAAATAGTTTGCCATCCAGCTCATTGTATTCTTTGTCAAATGTTCCACCGGTAATAAAAATTCTAATTGCCATATAGTATTTCCTCTTGATATCAGTCCGTTTCTTTCTATATCGGCAGTGAAAAAGTAAACGTTGATCCTTTTCCAATTTCACTATCCACCCAAATAATACCACCATGAGCATCGACGATGCGGCGCGTAATAGCAAGACCAAGCCCGATCGATTTTTCGCCTGCGGTGGGCTTCACGCTTGTACGTGAAAACTCCTTAAACAGATGTTTCATTTCTTCAACCGGAATACCTTGTCCCTGATCTTTTACGGCAATCCACACCTCTTTTTCAAACACTCTGACATTGAGTGTAACGGTAGTATGAGAAAAAGAATATTTCAATGCATTCGTGATGAGGTTCGTAAGCACTTGTTTAATCCGCGCCTGATCGATTTGCAGAACAGGGAGTACCTCGGGAAGGTCGAGTATGATTTCTATCGACTTCGCATGTGCAAGCACACGAAGTGAAGCCTGAGCAGCGTGAAGGAGTTCGCCGATTTCTGTCGTTTCTCGCTTCAGTTGTAAATTTCCCGTCTCAATTGCCGTCACATCGAGAAGATCATTGATCAACTCCAGCATATGGTCGCTTGACTGATTCATATCATTCAGCACTTCTCTTTGATCAACGGTGAGTTTGCCTAATGCATCGGTGAGGAATAATTCAAGATACCCTTTAATGGTCGAAAGTGGATTCCGCAAATCGTGCGCTGCCATGCCAAGGAATTTATTTTTAAGCTCGTTCAATTCAAGAAGCTGCTGAAGGTACCTGCTTTTTTCTACAATAGTGGATAAATGATTAGCAATTTGAATAAAAATATCCCGATGAATTTTTGCATACATATCAGGTTTCATACTGGAAAAGAAAAGAAATCCGATGGGTTTTCCCAGTGCACTTAAAGGACATGTAAAACTGGAGCGCATTCCTTCTCTTACAATTTTTTGTGTTGAATCGGAGTGAGGGTGCTCGACAAGGTAATTTTCTAAGTTGTTGATAATACGAGGATTGCCTGTTTTCATAATGGTGTGCAAACTACTTCCTTCCAGCGGCGCCGAATATCCTTTCGTTATCACCATGTCTAATGCATCCGAACGCGCCCAATACGCACGTACAATCTTTTCGTTTTCTTCAATAAGTGCGCATCCAATGCGATCGTATGGAATAATGGGTCTAAAGGATTCAAAAACAGAATTGAGCACGTCGTCTAACATCATCCCTGAATTAACATGCGCTGTAATAGCCGAGAGCGTTCTGATTTCTTCAAAACGTTTATCCAATGAACGAGCAAGGTCTTCCAGTGCAGCTCCGAGCTCAGCCACTTCATCCGTTCCTTCTTTTGAAATAGCGACGTTGAAGCTTCCTTTCTTCATTGCATGGGCAACTTCAACATATTTCCGAATTCTTGGATCTGTGCTAGATATCATAACAATTATCCTTTGCTATTTCATACATCTCAGAATATGTCAGGATTGACACTTCACCGACACTCTTATTATTTTATTGAATTACTACCAGGATATAAACACTGATAGCACGGAGAAAACTATTGAATAGTATTAACTCTTGCCGGATTCTGGATGATATTCTTTTTTGAGAACTTTATTTACCATTGACGTAAGCTGGTCGGCTGTGTATGGTTTTGTGAGATATCCTTGAATATCGAGGCCAGCCACACCTGCCGAATTTACATCTGTCAATAAACCGCTTGAAACGACTATCTTTAAAGATGGTGCAAGCCGTCTTAATGCTCTGATGGTCGATGATCCATCCATCAACGGCATGTTCATGTCCGTTATAACGAGGTCAATGGATCCTTTTTCTGCACTGGCAAAAAGGGCAGTTGCTTCCGCTCCATCTGCAGCTGTCAGCACACGATAGCCGCGCACCTCGAGTATTTCTTTAGAAATTTCTAATACAGACAGTTCATCGTCAACAACAAGAATGTTTTCTCCGTTGCCCATTGTAGGTACATCCTCTAAATGAGGGGCAACCTTTTTCTCGGTTTGTTGAGTCGCAGGGAGAAAGATTTTTATTTCTGTTCCTTTGCCAATTTCACTGTACAATTTGATAAAACTATTGTGCGATTTTACAATGGTATAGACCATGGAAAGACCAAGTCCACTCCCCTTCCCCTTATCTTTTGTTGAAAAAAACGGTTCAAATACTTTTTCTTGAATTTCCATTGGGATGCCCGTGCCCGTATCCGCAATTGTAAGCACGACATACTGACCCGGATGAGCACCGAGTATCATGCGAGCAAAGCTTTCATCCATGTACATGCCCTCTACGGTCACGGTGAGACGGCCTCCGTCAGGCATAGCATCGCGTGCATTGAGGCAGAGATTCATCAGCATCTGTTGCAATTGTGCCGCGTCGCCCAAAACAAGCGAGAGATCCTTTGAAATTCCGATGCGTACTTGAATATTCTTAGGAAACGTTCCCTTGATAATAGATTCTATTTCCGCAATAATATATCGTAATTGTTGAGGCGCAAAGTTCTTCTCGGTACCGCGCGCAAAGGTCGATACCTGCTTAATAATGTCGCTGCCCCGTTTGGTACTCGCTTCAAGAGATGCAATAAGCTTTTTAAGGTTGGGATCAGTAAGTTTCATATTTAAGATTTGGATTGACATCAGGATAGGTGCGAGAACATTATTTAAATCGTGTGCTATACCGCCCGCTAATGTTCCTAGACTTTCCATTCGTTGTGATCGGCGAAGCTGTGTTTCAAAATAACGCTGTTCGGTAACATCACGGTCGATGGCGAGGCGGGCGTAAGGTTCACCCTCCCGATTCCGCACAAGAGACCATTGAGAGAGTGTTATTATTTTGCGGCCATTTTTGGCTCTTTGCTGCAATTCAATTTTGCATTCTCCTTTTTCAATAAATTCTTTCACTCCACGTTCGTATTTGGGCTGATCCACTTCTGCGATACACTGAGCGGCTTTTAATGACTTTGCTTCATCGAAGGTCCAACCATATAAGTTTTCAGCTGCTTTATTCCAAAAGATAAGACCATCATTCATATCCCGTAGAATAATTGGATCAAGAGCAACATTTAACAGATGAGCCTGTTCAGCGATTATTCCTTCAGCAATTTTACGCTCGGTTAT
Organism: Ignavibacteriales bacterium; assembly: GCA_026390575.1. Classification (NCBI taxonomy): domain Bacteria; kingdom Pseudomonadati; phylum Ignavibacteriota; class Ignavibacteria; order Ignavibacteriales; species Ignavibacteriales bacterium. Next base: position 235,576 of record JAPLFR010000015.1, on the reverse strand, counting down.
ATCACGGCTTACCCCAAGAACGGTATATGCAGGTCCGAGTTTATCACGGATAATATTCACACTCACTTCAGTCCATACCGTACTCCCATCTTTACATGGCTGCTGCAATTCCCAATTTGCATGAACATCTTGAATCTCATTCTCCGCTAATAAAACATTGATGCCGGCTAACACCCGAATTGCAGAGTCGGACGTAAAAGCTTCTTGGACGGATTGCCGCATCACTTCTTCTGCCGTATAGCCTCTTAAGTGAAAAACAGACGGACTGACGTACGTAAATTGTCCATCCGGATCCATCGTCCAGATCACATCTCGCATGTGTTCGGCAAGCAGTCGATAACGCATATCTGATGCTTGAAGGGCTTTTTCAACTTGCTGGCTTTTTGCGTCGGTGTTTATCGTTGGTCTGGTCACAGTATAGCCCCCAATAGTTTATAATTCGATGTCTGGGTTGAAATAATTTGTACGAAAGAATATACTTTAAATATAGTTGGATTTTCATCTACATTTCATGAATCAACTAATCTCCAAAACTGACTCCCAAATCACGCGCTGTAAGAATAATATCGCAATCGGTAGGAACGGTTTTCATCCGATGGGTTGCATCGGCAAGAGGCACATACCGTACGGTTGGCGGATCTAATGCAACCATGATCCCGGATTGTCCTTCACTTAAGGCGCGGACAGCCGCTGCGCCAAAACGAAGTGAAATGAGCCGGTCAAAAGTTGTCGGGGTTCCGCCACGCAGCAGATGTCCGAGTACCACACAACGCGTTTCTTTTCCAGTAATATCCTGAATTTCTTTCGCAACGCGTTCACCCGCACCACCAAGCTTTTCAGCCCGGCCGATTTCTTTCGAGACAACGGAAACTGTTCCGCCTTTCGGTTTAGCGCCTTCCGCTACTACGACGATAGCAAAATGTGCCCCGCTTTCCCAACGGTCTTCAATTTTATTTGCAATCTTGTGAATATCATAAGGAATTTCTGGGATGAGAATCGCATCTGCGGTACCCGAAACACCGCACTCAAGAGCAATCCATCCAGCATAGCGGCCCATGACTTCCACAACCATTACACGTTGGTGCGATTCCGCAGTCGTATGCAGCCGATCAATGCATGCTGTTGCAAACGAGACTGCCGTGTCAAATCCGAATGTAATAACTGTCTTATCCAAATCATTGTCGATGGTCTTAGGAACGCCGACCACACGTAATCCTTTTTGCGAAAGTACATTTGCTATTCCGAGCGATCCATCGCCGCCTATAGCTATAAGCGCATCAATTTTGTTTTTCTGAAACATCTTTATCAGCTCATCAGTACGATCGATTTCATGCAGTTGACCATCTTTTCCTTTTACTGGCCATTTCAGCGGATTGCCTTTGTTCGTAGTGCCAAGAATCGTTCCGCCGAGATGCGTAATACCGCGCACTTTCGACCTGGGTAGCGGAATGATTCCACCATCAGGATAATTTTTCGGTTCCAGCAATCCATTATAGCCATCGCGTATGCCGTAACATTCCCACCCGCGATTAATGGCAGAAACAACCGCTGCGCGGATGACGGCATTCAAACCCGGTGCATCGCCGCCGCCGGTGTTAATAGCTATGCGTTTGATTGGGTGACGTTTCATTGTGTATTCCTTTCTTACAAAAGAAAAACAATTCCAGCGTCGTAGCTTCTATGAGAATTAAGAAGAAAAACTCTTCATTGAAGAAATTAACTATTGCCTAATGCAATAGCAATACCTGAAATATTCTAGTGCTAATTGAGTGGGAGAATAAAGAGATGGAGCCCGCTGAATAAGCAGGCTCCATTTTGAGAAAGGGTTACTTGTTCAATTCTAAATTTAATGTGATGGTCACTTCTTTTCCAACTATCATACCGCCTGTTTCGAGCGTTTTGCTCCACTTTAAATTGTAGTCAAACCGATTAATTGTCGTAGTGGCTTTCCAGGCAGAAAGCACACCACGATCAGTTTTAAGCGTACCGTTGAGTATTGCATCAAATGTCACGTTCTTCGTCACATCGCGAATTGTCAAATCACCGGTGATTTTATATTTATTATCGCCCAGTTTTTCAAACGATGTGCTCTTAAAATTTATTTCCGGAAATTTTTCAGCATTAAAAAAGTCATCAGATTTAAGATGATTATCCCGCATGGTATTATCTGTGCTGAGGCTGCCGACCTTGATGGTGCTCTGGACTTCTGCATCCGAGAAATCATCCTTTGCGGATTTCAGAGCAATGGTAAAATCTTTGAAGCTTCCAGTGACTTCAGAAATAACCATATGGCGCACTGTGAACGTGACGCTGGAATGGACTTTGTCTAATTTCCAGTCAGATTGTGCCGACACAGACACCGCGGCAACGAAAATGGCAAGAAGGACGATTGTTATTCTTTTCATGATAGTATCTCCATAATTGATGAATGATTTTATTTTTACTACTCTATATTGTAAACTGGAAAATTAATTCATGGATAAATGCATTTGTGTATGAACCGGGCTGTTATGAAACATGAGCTCAACAATATCATAGCGCATAAACTTGAACAACGGCATCATCCTCAGTGTTTTCTCTACCGCCTCTAAAGAAGTCGCGAGCAATGTTACCCAGAGTGTTCCTCGATCAGCTGATAAACTATAGCTAGTGATAATTCCTTTTTCCATGAATCGGTTAATTTGCGCACGCTGTTCAGGAATTAAATTGATAAACTCCTCGTTAAACGATGCGGCAAATCGAATGATGATCATATATTCATTCATACGAAATTATCCGCTCTAAGAAATCATTATTTGTTTTCATTATTTATTCCTGAGATTATGCAAAGGCTTGTGCCAGCAGAATTAATACAGCGCCAAGCAACGCAATATTTTTCATGAAATTAATCATCTCATGCATCTTTGCCGTCGGGTCTTGAACCTTCCAAAAAGCATGCATAATAAATGTTACCGGTATAAGAAAGAGCGCTAAAGAAATAAAACCGACACTCGGCAATATATTAAATAGTACACTTAACCCGCCGATTAGCAGCAATAATCCAGAGAACGCTACCGATAATTTTGGCAGAGGCGTTCCCTTAGACTTCGCATATCCGGACATCATATCAAGCATTTTAAAATGGTTGAAACCGCTATAGGTAAAATAACCACCAAATAATATCCGTCCAAGATAAAGCAATATTGTTTCCATCTGATTCCTCCTTTACGAAAATGACTGAAAATAATTTTATGTGCCAACAATGTCGGCACTCTGTACGTTCTCTAAGCTTTTTCGGCTTTCCTGCTTGCGATAAGCAAGCGTGAGCGTTGCTTCAATCAAATGACGAAGCTGTTGTTTTATTCTTTGATCGACAAGCGAGCCATCCGGCAAGAATGCGGACTGTGCAAAGCGAATAAAAACCTGCGGCTGCGGAACAAGTTCAACATTCAATGCCGCAAGAACTTGCCGCAAGTGAAGCTGCGCCCGCAATGTTCCGAATAATCCATTTGAAGCGCCGAAAATAGCCGCAACCTTTCCATCAAAGGGATTTGTTTTATCGGACGCCCAGTCGATGGCATTTTTTAATACACCGGGAATTGAATGGTTATATTCAGGCGTTGCTATCAGCAGTATATCGGCTGAAGCTATCGCATCTTTCAATTTCTTTACTGATTCTGGAAATCCGTTTGCTCTCAGGTCTGCATCAAACAGCGGAAGATTGAGCGTTTTCAGATCTAAGTCTACGACATTCGTATTTAGTTCGACCGCAATCTGTTTTGCTATCTGCAGCGCTTTACGATTAAAAGATTCTGATCTCAAACTACCGGCAAACGCTAGAATATCGAGTGTTTTGATTGTCAATTCTTGTTCTCTGCTTGCAAACTCGTGCCAAGCTTCTTTAAGAGAAGTCCGAGCTCTGCTTGTTCAGATTCTGAAAGCACTGAAGCTAGTTTTACAATGAATTGCGCGTGCTTTAAAAATATTTTTCCGAAAAGGTGCTTGCCTTTCGGTGTTAATTTTACATAGAAAGCACGATGGTCGTCATCGTTAACTGAACGTTCTACGAGTCCATCTTTTTCCAAATTATCCACTACCACTGTCATGTTGCCGCCGCTGACGAGGTGTTTCTTCGTTAGATCACCGATGAGCATGGTGCCAAGATGACCAAGACATTCTATCACGCCAAACTGCGCCGGCGTCAATCCGAACGAACGGATATTTGCTGCTGTCAGGTGGCTGAATGTATCATGAGCCCGCGTGAGTTTTACCCACATGGAAAGGGCTAGATCGACTTTTTTTCCGTATTGTTTTGTGGTTTTCATGTGATATCCTTTTAAGTTCAAAGTATTTAACAGAAAGATAGTGTGGATAGTTCCCGAGATCAAGAGAAAAGAAAAGGTGTTAAAGGAGAAAAGATAGTTTTGGCTGAACTTGTAGTGGCGATGCATAAATCGCCACGATGAATCTCAATTGTCGATTTTTCCGCTTTTGTAACCCTATTTGTCTAATACCACATCAATAATCGGTACATCCCAATGGCCAATTAATATTTCGAATCGCCGCTGTTCTTCCTTTTTAAACAATTCCTGGTCTTTAAATAATTGCCGGCTAAGTTCTTTTTCATCAAATCCATCGTCAGTTGCTTGTACATTCTTCCAAACAAGAGTGACTCTGTAATCCCATCGGCCGTCTTCAGTTGCATGGAGACGTGGGCGGGCTGCTGAGATTTGAAGGAGTCTTCCTAATTCTACCTGCTTTTTTAGAATGGGATAATGGTTTTTCTTAAACAAACGAATAAACTCTTCGGCATGTCCCCATTGAGTTTTGTAATAATATTCGACCACATACGGTTTGTCCTGGTGGGCCATTGTTGTGCTCCAAATTTTATTTAGATTTGGTTCTTTTTTTACGGTAGAGACGTTCAATTTTTACCCGCCGTTTGTTTGGCGGGGAACGTCTCTACAAGTTTATTTCCCAATCGCATGGTCAATTGCGTTCCGGACTGCAGTAATATTCGCCGGCAGAAGTATGGGCGGATTCGGATAAAGTGAATTCACATCAGACAGCGTTTTCTCATGATAGTCCACCTTGAATTGTGAGAACTTCAACCCGTGCGCTGTGGATATGACTACGACACGGTCTTTCTTCGTAATAACTTTGCGTTCAATCAATTTTGAGAGCGCAGCGAGTGCCACGCCGGTTTGCGGACAAGTGAACAATCCCGCACGATCGGCACGGGCGGAGGCATTTGCTAATTCATCTTCCGTTGCCTGCTCTACGATACCGTCAAACTGCCGCAGTACTTTCACAGCTCGCTCATAACTCACCGGTGCTCCAATTTGGATTGCAGAGGCGAGAGTCTTTTTTGCCTCGACGGGTTTATATTCTTTATATCCGTTCAGAAAGCTTAGATAGAGCGGATTTGCATGCGATGCCTGCGCGCATGCAATACGCGGAAGTTTTTTAATCAGACCGAGATCGCGCATCATCAGTAGACCTTTGCCCAACGCGCTTACGTTGCCAAGATTTCCGGCAGGGATGACAATCCAATCCGGCACTACCCAATCGAACTGCTGAACGATCTCAACACCGACCGTTTTTTGTCCCTCCATCCGCAGGGAATTCATCGAGTTGGCAAGATAGATAGAATTGTCTGCGGTGATTTCCTGTACAATACGCATGCATCCATCAAAATCAGTATCGAGCGAGAGTACTGTTGCGCCATTGGCAATCGGCTGTACCAATTGCGCTGTAGAAACCTTTCCCTTCGGCAAAAAGACGATTGTTGGAATACCTGCCGCCGCACCGTATGCAGAGAGTGCAGCAGAGGTGTCGCCTGTAGAAGCGCACGCAACAGCACGAATCGGTTTTCCATCGGCGATCATCTGTTTTACAACGGAGATGAGCACCGTCATACCAAGATCTTTGAACGAACCTGTATGACTGTTGCCGCAAAGCTTTACCCACAAATCAGGAACTCCGATATCTTTCCCCAACCGTTCTGCCCAAAAACAATTTGTATGCCCTTCGTACATCGAAACAACGTTCTCATTATCAACGTCAGGACATACCCATTCTTTCTTTCCCCACACACCACTGCCATATGGCCACTTATTGATGCGCGTACGATCATCGAATAGTTTTTTCCACGATGCTGCTTTTCGGCGCTTCAGTACTTTCATGTTGTGCTGAACATCTAACAATCCGCCGCAATCTTCGCACCGGTACACAACGGCATCGATGGGATACCGGCGGCCGCAATCACGGATACATTCTAGCCAGCTGTGCTGCATATTTTTCTCCTCTTTGATACCAAGCTATTCACAAAAATCATTATATCCAAATTGTGACAATACTGACAATCATCAGTGAAAACATCGTATATCCCAAAATCTGACTTGCTTTCTCCGACTTGAATATTTTTGCAATGACATCGCCCATCTTGAGCCAAATGATCATACAAGGAATCCCGACCAACCCGAAACTTATCGCATAGACGAAAACATTCAGATGAATGTTATTTGATTGCGGCAAAAAAGCACTCGCTCCACTGATAGCCATAACCCACGCTTTCAAATTCACAAATTGCATGGAAAATGCCTGACCAAATCCGATGGCGGCTTTTTTGCCAGGTTCTATTTCCACGTTGAGCTTTCTTAAAACAAATGCGAGATAGAGCATCCACAACGATCCGACAATTTTCAATACTAATCCAGCTGTCGGATTGTTCGTAATGATATTTGCAATGCCATATCCGGCCAAGCAGAGCATAAGAAAGAACCCGAGAAAAATTCCGAGCATAACATTTCCCGAATCGTTGAAACCATATGCTTTTCCATAGGAAAGGAGCATCAAGTTGTTTGGACCTGGGGTAATAGACATCAAAGAAGCGTAAAGGAGATAACCGAATAAATTAAAACTCATGGTATGTACACGTTTCCTTACTTCAGGAAGGATTCCATCAATCGGTAACCATTGTCAAAGACGATACCTGTACGTGCGGCATTTGTTTCTCCAAGAGGCAGATGTACCTCGGCATTGATTCCATCGCCCATCATTGCAAAAGGCACCGCCTCACCCGTATGTCCCTGGGTTGATACCGGCGTAGGATGGTCAGGCATCACAAGCATTCGCCAGTTGTTGTACTTCTTGAGCTCTGCCATCACCGGCCCTACAATGTGTTTATCAATTTCTTCTAACGCTTTTTTCTTCACATCTGCTTTTCCTGCATGGCCCGCTTCATCCGTCGCTTCCACATGGACCAGAACAATGTCATATTTTTTGATCGCTTCAATTGCAGCCAATCCCTTTGCGCGGTAATCGGTATCGAAATATCCTGTCGCACCTTCAACTTTTATAAAATCGAAACCGATAAGATTTGCCAATCCTTTGACAAGATCAACCGCTGTGATTGCCGCTCCCTTCAAACCGTATTTTTTTTCGAACAATTCCATCCGGGCCTTCTTGCCATGACCCCAGAGCCATATTGAGGTTGCCTCGTTTTTTTTGAGACTCCTGCGATGAAGATTAATACGGTGGTCCTTAAATAGTTTTTCACTCTTTTTAATAAGTTCGATAAGAACATCAGCGTTTTTTCCGCGCGGTAATAATTTTATTGTCTCCACACCAATATTATCATGCGGCGGCTGTAATTGGAGATCAGGGAAATTATAATCTTTTACTATCATCAAATGACGGTAACCAACTCCCGGATAAAATCTGACGCGGTTGCTCCCTAACGCCTTGTTCAGTTCCTCGATGAATTCTTTGCCTTCTTCGCTTGAGATATGCCCGGAACTGTGATCAACCATTTTACCGTCCGCGGTTGTCACAAGATTGCAACGGAATATCCAATCGTTTTCTGTAACATCGATCCCTTGTGCAACGGCTTCGATTGGGGCTCTGCCTGTGTAATATTCTGCCGGATTATAGCCAAGCACTGCCATCATTGCGACATCGCTGCCTGGTTGAAGCCCAGAAGGTACGGTCTGGCAAAGTCCCTGTTGTCCATTCATAGCTATGAAGTCGATATTGGGTTTCTCTGCTGCTTCGAATATCGTTTTACCGCCAAACACCTGTAACGGTTTGTCCGCTGCTCCATCAGGCACAACTATAACATACTTCCTACTCAATGAAAAACTCCTTTATTCGATTGTACTATTGAGGTAAATAGTGGAGCAATTTGAGGAGATCGGAAAAAACTCCCATAGCTGTAACATCCGCTCCCGCACCGGGACCCTGCACTACGAGCGGTGTTTTTGAATATCGTTGTGTTTTGAACGCAATAATGTTATCGCTTCCCTTCGTTGAAGCAAGCATGTGATTTTCCGGAACTTCCAGAATACCGGCATGTGCCTTTTCACCTTGTAAGACTCCAACATATCGAAGAACACAGCCATGGAATTGGGCGGCTTCAAGACGGCGTTTCATAGCTTCATCATACTTTGCATAGCGTTGAAAGAACTCGCCCGAGAATTTTCCGCCCTGTAAAGGCTTCGGAACAAGATTCTCAACTTTGATATCGTGCATATCCATCTTCAATCCTATTTGGCGCGCAAGAATTAAAAGTTTCCTTGCGACATCGCCGCCCATCAGATCTTCGCGTGGATCCGGCTCTGTGTAGCCGAGACCGAGCGCCTCTTGTACAAGTACACTGAATGGCCGTGTGCCGTCATAATAATTGAAGAGATGACTGAGTGTTCCGGAAAACATCCCTTCTATTTTTACAATTTGATCTCCGCTCGCAATTAGATCTTGCAATGTGGAGATAATCGGCAAGCCTGCGCCAACGTTTGTTTCATAGAGAAAATATTTCTGCCGATTCTTCATGAGTTCAGTCAGTTGTTTATACCGCTGCCACGGAAGAACATTCGCTCTTTTGTTCGGTGTAATAATGTGCATATTCAATTTTACAAAATCTTCGTACATATTGACAATTTCCGGGCTTGCAGTACAATCGACAAGGACAGCGTTCGTTAAGTGAAGCGCTGCAATTTGCTGTAATAATTCTGGATATTTCATTTTTTTAGGAGCGTTATCAAGAAGTTCTTTCCATCGTTTGAGATCGATCCCTTTTGAAGAAAAAACAGCTTTTCCGATATCGTAAATTCCGCATACACGGACATCAAATCCTTCCGATCGAAGATAGGAATGTTGCTGCTGGATCTGCCTGAGAAATGTACCGCCGATATTACCGGGACCAATCAGAACCACACCAAGTTTTTTCCTTGGCTCGAAGAATGCCTCGTGGATAACATTGAGTGCAAGAAGTTTCTGTGCTTCGTCAATGACAAATGAAATATTACGTTCCGATGCTCCTTGAGCAATGGCAGAAATATTGACGCTGTTTCGTCCAAGCGCCTGAAATACTTTTCCCGACACACCCGGTGTGCCCTTCATTCCATCGCCGACAATTGCAACAATCGTCTGATAAGGTTTTTCGTCCAACGAAGTCAGTCTGGATTGAAGTTCAAAGTGAAATTCATGATGCACCGCTTTTTTCGCCGCGCCTGCATCCGACGTGCTGATAGCAAAGCAAATAGTATGTTCAGATGATGCCTGGGAAATCAAGATCACATTAACACTGTGGGATGCAAGCGCTCGAAACAATCGCTCTGCGATTCCGGGAACTCCTACCATGCTCATACCGCGTAAGGTAAGAAGCGTGCAATCATCTACTGAGGTGATTCCTTTCGCTACGCCTTCCCAGCGGTTGATGTGATGCGAAATGTGTGTACCTGCTGCCGCTGGATTCAGTGTATTCTTGATATCAATCGGAATATGTTTCGCTACGGCAGGAGCAATAGTGGAAGCATGGAGTACTTTTGCACCGAAATAGGAAAGCTCCATCGCTTCTTCATACGACATCTGCGGCACAACGAACGCAGCGGGAACAGAGCGCGGATCCGCACTGAGAATTCCATCGACATCTGTCCAAATTTCAATTAACGAAACATCAAGCGCAGCCCCGAAAATTGCCGCCGAATAGTCGGATCCATTTCTTCCGATGGTGGTGGTAAGACCGTCGTCGGTTGAACCGATGAATCCTGTAACAACTGGAATAAGTCGCTTGCTCGAATGTTCAAAGAGTTTTTTGAAATGTATTTTGATTGCACGATTGGTTTTATCAAATTGAACGGCAGCACGTGTGAATCGATCATCGGTCTTCACAATTTCGCGTGAATCGACGAAACACGATGGTTGTGATTGTTGTAGAAATGAAGCGATGATCAATGCCGAAAGCCGTTCACCAAAGCTCGCTGATAAATCAAGCGCGCGCGGAGAACTGTGGCGAAGCAGATAAATTCCTTGAAGAACATCTCTGAGTTCTGCGAGCATTGTTTGAAGTTGTGCTGCAACATGCTTCGGTGGACAATTATTATGAAGAACTTTCAATATCGTCGTATGGCGTTTCACAAGTGTTTTGTACATTGACTGAAACTTTGTATCACCTACTTCTGCCAGATGCGCACATTCTAATAGTTGATTTGTGACTCCTTGAAAAGCCGAGACAACGACAACCACGCGTTCTTTCTTCGCAGCATCGAGAACAATGGAAGCAACGTCACGAATCCGTTCTGGATTGGCCACTGATGATCCGCCAAACTTCAATATTTTCTTTATCTGCATGTGGTTTCTCTATCGTTTAAAGACTGAGAGGTATAGTTTTATTTTGTAGAATATTTGCAAGCTGAAGCATGTCTTCCATCACACCGGCGGCTTTGATTTCGGGACCTGCTCCAGGTCCGGAGATAACAAGCGGCATTTCTTGATAACGATGCGTAAAGATCGCAACAGAATTTGCCGGACCGCTTTTGGATCCTATGTGGCCATCTCTGGCAACCGACATCAATCCAACTCTGCCTCCTTTGGAAGTCATTTGTGCAACATACCGAAGGCTTTTCCCTTCACTTTGTGCCAACCGAACCTGCGACGCATACATCTCGTCGAGCGATGGGAGTGCAGACATAAATTCTTCAACTGTTCGTCCAGCCCATGTTGACGGATACATTGGTTCTGAAGTCAGATTGTTCATCTCCAACGGCCAACCAGCTGTGCGTGCAAGAATCAGCGCTTTTCGCACAATATCATGTCCGCTCAAGTCGTCCCGAGGATCCGGTTCTGTGTAACCCATATTCTTCGCATTTGCCACAGCGACAGAATAAGGAAGTCCTAGTTCCAGTGCGGTACAAAGAAAGCCGAGCGTTCCGCTGACCGATGCTTCAATACTTGTTACCTCGTCACCGGTATCGAGCAAATATCGCAGCGTAGAAATGATCGGCAATCCCGCCCCGACCGTTGCTTCATAGCGAATGAGCGGATGATCAAAAAACCACTTTGCTTTTGCCCATTCACCGGCAAGCGGAATTTTATTTGCCATGACAATCCCGCATCCTGCCTGTAATGCATCTTTTAACCGCGGCACAGCGTCAGTGGAATGTGTTGCATCAACAACGATGATCCCTGGACGGTACACATCATTTAACTTTGTGTGAGGATGAAGATCTGTAATACCATTGAGCCTGCGCCGTTCATCTGTGTCATGCAGAATTTTCTGCAGCATTTCTTTAGGAATCCCATCGCTTTCCAGCATCAGACCCGAGGAATCTGCAATGCCAACAAGAACAAATTGAATGCCGGTTCTCTGGGCAACAGTTTTGTGCGTGTCAATAATTTGACGCACAAGAGTCCGACCCACCGGACCGAGACCGAGCAAAATAAATGGTACTTGTATGTCCATCATTCATCTCACAAAAGAATATGTATCATTATATTCCCGCAACAACCATGTCACCTATCTCTTCAGTCGTATATCCCATTTTTCCTGCCGCGAGAGTCTTGAGTTTGTTTTGCACGATCTTGATAACCGCATTCTCAATTGCTTTTCCGGCTTTTTCTTCTCCGACTGTTTCTAACAGCATCCCCATTGCACAGATCGCTGCAAGCGGGTTAATGACATGTTTTCCCGTGTACTTTGGAGCCGATCCGCCGATGGGCTCGAACATGGAAACACCTTCCGGATTAATATTACCGCCAGCTGCAATTCCCATACCGCCCTGCACCATTGCGCCAAGATCTGTTATGATATCGCCAAACATATTATCTGTTACGATAACGTCAAACCACTCAGGATTTTTCACAAACCACATGGTCGTCGCATCAACGTGAGCGTAATCTGTCTGAATATCCGGATATTCTTTTTTCACTTCATCGAATGTACGCTGCCAGAGATCCCAGGCAAAGGTCAGTACGTTTGTTTTTCCGCAAAGCGTTACTTTTCGCTTCTTGCTGTTGCGCTTTTTGCAATATTCGAACGCGTAGCGTATGCAGCGTTCAACACCCTTGCGTGTATTGTGCGAGATTTGAATCGCAATCTCATCTTTCGTGCCTTTATTTTCAAAACTGCCTAAACCTTTATAGAGACCTTCGGAGTTCTCTCGCACAACAACAAAATCGATATCTTCCGGTTTCTTATCCTTGAGTGGACAGAAGGCTTCATTGTACAATTTGATTGGACGTAAATTAATATACTGATCGAGAGCAAAACGTGTCTTCAGCAAAATCCCTTGTTCGAGAATGCCGGGTTTCACGTCCGGATGACCGATTGCACCCAGAAAAATTGCATCAAATTTCTTTAAACCTTCAAGCTCTTCATCACTAATAGTTTTTCCGGTTTTCAAATACCTTTCACCGCCGTAATCAAACATTGTTGTATCATAAGAGAATCCATATTTCTGTGAAACGGCCTTTAGAACTTTCAAACCTTCAGCTACCACTTCCGGACCAGTGCCATCACCACCAATTACTGCAATATTATATTTCTTTGCCATTGTTATTCTATCTCTCCTTAGTTATTAACATTAAAAAATATTGCCACGAGCTTCAGCTCGTGGACTTGATTATTAAAAGAGTCTCGGCTTTAGCCGCATCTATGTCCAATCATCTAAACTTGTGACTCAAGCCAAGTCTATCTCATACTCATTACACACGACGTGAACCTGTCTGCCGGCAGGCAGGCGTCGTGGCAATACAGTGACACCTTATTCTTTCTATCTATAAGTTATTCATTACTTTGCTTAATTCTTCCGACCTTCGTGTTGCCGTAGCAACGGCATCAATCAACATCGAGCGAAGGCCATGCGATTCAAGTTCGTGAATTGCATTTATGGTTGTTCCACCGGGCGTCGTCACTTGATCGCGCAAAATTGCTGGATGCAAACCGGAAGATTTTGCCAACTTTGCCGAGCCGAGAACTGTTTGAATGGCAAGCTTTGTGGAAATGTCACGAGACAATCCCATTTTCACTCCGCCATCAATCAGGGCTTCAATCACCATATAAATGTATGCCGGACCGCTGCCGCTGAGACCGGTAACGGCATCAAGTTGATCTTCGGTGACAACGACAACCTCGCCTACAGCTTCGAAGATGGCTTTTGCAATTTTCTGCTGCTCAGCAGTTACGTGCTTTCCGAATGCAACGGCTGCTGCGCCTTCATCAACCGTCGCAGCAATATTCGGCATCGTACGCACAATGCCAAGATTCGTTCCTAGCATCTGTTGAATAAACGCAATGCGCATGCCAGCGACAATCGAAATCACGAGATGGTTGTGCCGAATCGACTCTTTCATGACTTCTAATACTTTGGAAAGTGTTTGCGGCTTCACACAAAGCAATAAAATATCCGACTCTTTCACCGCTTCTTTGATGCTGAGCGTTGTGCGGATTTTCCACTCCGATGCAAGGGTTTTCAGTTTCTCTGCATTGACGTCGCATGCAATAATTTTTTTGGGAGGCGTCAATTTTGCGTTGATGATACCCTTCAGTAACGCCGATCCCATATTGCCTGCACCAAGAATAGCAATCGGCCGATCGATATGATGGTGATCCTCATGCTTCTGCGTCAATTCTTTTCCCTTGGTCTGCATAACCTGTTCTCCGTTATTTTGCGTACTTCGCTTCGTATTGTTCTACCTCTTTGCTGAACCGCCGCAAATATTCCAATTCATCGACGCCGTTCAGGAGACAGAATTTTGAAAACGGATCGATCGGAAACGTTGCGTTTTTTCCGGATGGAAAAACGATTCGCTGTTTTTCAAGATCGATCGTCACTTCGGCATTCGGAGAATTTTGAATTTCTTCTTTGAACTGCTGGTGTTCTTCCTGCGTGAGAACGATGGGAAGAAGTCCGTTCTTCATCGAATTACTGCGGAAGATATCTGCAATGGTCGTGCTGATCACTGCTCGAAATCCGAATGCTGTGAGTGCCCACGGCGCATGTTCACGCGATGAACCGCATCCGAAATTATCTCCCGCTAAAAGCACCTGCGCTCCACGATGATGCGGCTGGTTCAACACAAAATCGGATTTTGGAGAACCATCGGCATCGTACCGCCAATCGCAAAACAGCTGTTCGCCAAGTCCATTCTTATCGGTGACCTTAAGAAATCGCGCTGGAATGATTTGATCTGTGTCTATATTATCCACAAGCAGTGGAACGACGCGTGATGTAAGTTTTGTAAATGTTGCCATAGTATTTTTTAGACTTTAGTGATTGAAAATGAATTTATCGTTTCACGGCTTCGACTTCAAGCCGCATCATATGAACATGAACCCTACCGTTTCCATCAACGGAATGCTGCTGAATATAATCATTCGCTAACCGGGCAATAAAAATTTCTCTCTTTTCATCCGGTACCCGCTGCGTATACGGAAGCCATGTTGTTCGAATCCACGCTTTAAAATCAGTGTGGTCTTGGTGAACCGCGTCCTTGGGTATTAGCTCGATACGTTTTGCATGGAACCCTGCTTCATATACCCACTGACGGTACTCTTCGGCATTGTAAAAGCCATACGGAAAAGTAAATCCATGGAAGTACCCATGCCATTCGTTTGTTTCAATTAATTTATCAAACACAGCCAATACATCCGCCGCATTGCCGCGACCACCCATTTGCAAGAGAATTTTACTACCACGCTTTAAGCTTTTATAGATACCTTGCAATACAGGACGTTGATCAAGGATCCAATGTAAGGTCGCATTCGAAAAGACAATATCGAATTCATTCTCGAACGTTAACCGGCTTGCATCTTCGTGTTGAAATCGCACGTTAGGAAAAACAACTGCTGAAAACTTACTTTGCGCAAGCGCGATCATCGCATCGGAGCTGTCAATGCCAATGACCGATCCATTCGGCAGGCAGCCGGCAATCTCGGCAGTGACTTTACCGTCACCGCTTCCAATATCAAGAAGCTTTTCGTTGCCTTTCAACCTTAGCTTGCCGATAAGCTCACGCGCCCATTGCTGCTGGATGCCAGAACTTTTCGCATAGTCAATTGCATTCCACTGATAGGTTTGCACGTTCATTACTCAATCCGTGAGTAATGTGCGAACATCTGTGATCTTTCCAGTAACAGCGGCGGCGGCGGCAGTCAGCGGAGAAGCGAGAAGAGTTCGTCCGCCTTTGCCTTGCCGGCCTTCGAAATTGCGATTACTCGTTGAGACGGCATATTGACCTGCCTTAATTTCATCTCCATTCATCGCAATGCACATCGAACAGCCGGACTCGCGCCATTCGGCACCGGCATCAATAAATACTTTATGCAATCCTTCCGCTTCCGCCTGCCGTTTGATTTCCTGGGAGCCAGGTACAACCATCGTGCGTACATTCGGTGCAACTTTGCGTCCTAAAAACACGCGCGCAGCTTCGCGTAAATCAGAGATACGGGAATTTGTACAGCTCCCGATGAAGACGACATCAATCTTTTTTCCGGAAAGAGGTTCATTTGGTTGAAATCCCATATACTGAAGCGATTTCTCCAATGTCTGCCTCTCTGACGCATTGCTCATCTTGGATGGATCAGGAATCCGTCCTGTCACCGGTAACCCCATGCCCGGATTTGTACCAAAAGTCAACATAGGCACAAGGTTTGAAACATCCAACAATACTGTTGTATCGTATATTGCACCCGCATCTGTTGGCAAGGAACGCCAGTACTTCATCGCTTTTTCCCATGCATCGCCTTTCGGAGCAAACTCACGATTTGCAAGAAATTCAAATGTTTTATCGTCCGGAGCCATCATACCTGCACGAGCACCGCCTTCGATGGACATGTTGCAGACGGTCATGCGTTCCTCCATTGAAAGAGAACGAACAGTCGATCCGGTATATTCAATGACGTGCCCTGTGCCGCCGCCGACGCCAATCTTTGCAAGCAACGCAAGGATGATATCTTTCGCTGTCACGCCTTTACTCAGTTTTCCTTCAATACGTACTTCCATTGTTTTGGGAAGCCGCTGCAAAAGACATTGGGTCGCAAGTACGTGTTCGACTTCGCTTGTGCCGATGCCAAACGCGAGAGCACCAAACGCACCGTGCGTTGCTGTGTGGCTGTCACCGCACACGATGGTCATTCCCGGTTGGGTAAATCCGAGTTCCGGTCCGATCACATGCACAATACCGCGCTGCGGATGATCCTTGCCATATAAACGGAAACCAAATTCCTGTGCATTCACTTCCATCTGACGCATTTGTTTTGCAGCGAGTTCATCTGAAATTCGAAGAGAGGGCGGCAAGGTCGGAATACTATGATCCATTGTTCCGACAGTTCTATCCGGACGCCGCACTTTGAGTCCGCGACGACGCAGACCCTCAAATGCTTGGGGTGAAGTAACTTCATGCACAAGCTGTAAATCGATGTACAAAACCGCAGGGGAATCTTTTTCCTGCGCGACAACATGTGCGTTCCAAACTTTCTGAAAGAGTGTGAGTGGCTGAGACATTATTTCATTCCGTGATTATTATAGTTCATTGCATATTCAAGAATACTATCTACATGTATTTCGGTTGTATTCAACAATTTGAAATTAATAAAATCCTCTTCTTTTAAGATAAAAGGTAATTCCGTTCCGCCTAATATCAGACCTTCTATACTGTTTTGCTTTATCATGTGAAGAACGATGTCAATAAAGGCATTCTTTGTCTCTTCAAGAAATATTCCCTTCACAAACTCATTCATATATTTATCATGAATGTAATTTTGTGATTCCAAAGACGGTGTTATGATCTCTATTCCTTCTCTGGAAAATCCAGCTTGATAAAATCCGCTTTGCATTGTGGACATTGTACCAAAGAGTCCAAGCTTTTTGACACCGAGTTTTATTGCATACGCGACCGTTACATCAACGATACTGATTAATGGAATAGCAGATCTCTTCTGCAATTGTTCAAAAACAACGTGAGGTGTGTTGGATGCTATCGCTGCAAAATCAGCACCGCCGTCTTTCAGCTTCTGAATCTCACTACTTAAATAATCGACTAATGCGTCGTACCATTTTTTTGCAACCAAGTCTAACATCCGCGTCATATCAATACTATTAATCAATATAGATGGATACTGACGGGTCTTTCCTTTTTCTTGAAATCCAGAAATTATTTTCTGATAATAATCTATTGTCGATGGAGGAGCAATGCCTCCAATAATTCCAATAACTTTTTGCATAGAGATACTGAGACGGTAACACTATCCTTCAGAGATGTTTATTTTGGCTGTTCTTCTTTTCGTTTTTTTGATGCCAAGGCCCGGTTCAACGCTTCTAAGTATGCTCGCGCACTCCCGGCAAGAATATCTGTACTTGCGGCGCGGCCGTTATACAACACACCATCAAACTCAACGCGCACAAATACTTCACCGACTGCATCATGACCAAGGCTAACAGATTTGATAGAATATTCCGTTAGCTTTCCAATCATACCGGTTATACGTTCGATCGCTTTATAAGAAGCGTCCACAGGTCCGTCACCTGTTGCCGAGTCTACAATTGTTTGGTCACCTTGCTGTAATTCGATTGTTGCAGTCGGACGAAGATTTGTACCGCTGACGATTTGAATGTTCGCAAGATGATACACTTCTTCGGTTTCACTGGAGGTTTCAAGAATTGCTTCAAGGTCCTCATCAAATACTTCTTTCTTTTGATCGGCTATCTCACAAAAGAGTTTATAGGCGCGCTGGAGCTCTTCGTCAGATAATTTGTATCCCAATTCAGTATATCGCTGTTTCAATGCATGTCTGCCGGAATGTTTTCCAAGCACCAACATGGTATGTTTGATACCGACTGACTGCGGCGTCATGATTTCGTATGTGATAGGGCTCTTGAGCACTCCATCCTGGTGAATGCCGGCTTCGTGGGCAAACGCATTCGCGCCGACGATTGCTTTATTTCGCTGAACCATCATACCGGTAAGACTGCTCAATAATTTACTTGATTTGTAAATCTCCTCTGTATCAATATTCGTTTTAAGACCAAGTTTTTCGTGCCGCGTCTTGATAGCCATAGCTATTTCTTCTAACGAAGCGTTGCCCGCACGTTCACCAATCCCGTTCAGAGTGCACTCCACCTGTCGTACACCATTTTGAATCGCAGCAATAGAATTGGCAACTGCCAGACCGAGATCGTTATGACAATGTGAGCTCAAAATCGCTTTGTTGATATTCGGCACTCGTTCTCGCACCATACGAAACATTGCACCATATTCATCAGGAATAGCATACCCGACGGTATCAGGCAGATTGATAATACTTGCACCGGCGTCAATTGTTGCTTCGACAACTTCGTATAAATAATTAATATCGGTACGGGAGGCATCTTCACAAGAAAATTCTACTTCTTCACATAGCGATTTAGCATACTTCACCGCCCACACTGCATCTTGTAAAACCTGCTCACGTGATTTCTTCAGTTTGTACTTCAAATGCAAATCCGACGTTGCGATAAACGTATGGATACGCGGCTTGACCGCTCCTTGAATCGCTTCCCATGCACGATCAATATCCAGCTTTACGGTACGGGCAAGTGCTGCGACTGTGCAAGTTTTTATTTTCTCCGCAACGAGTTTTACTGCCTCGAAGTCGCCGACAGATGCAATAGGAAATCCTGCCTCGATCACATCGACGCAAAGAAGCTGAAGTTGACGGGCGAGACGAAGCTTTTCTTCAATATTCATACTACAGCCGGGAGATTGTTCGCCGTCGCGCAGTGTCGTGTCAAAAATATATATTCGGTTTTCCATAGTTTGTTTTCCTACACTGTTTTGTTTTCGAGGTGTGCTAACTTGCGAACCCACTCCATCAATATTCCAAATTGTTCCGGTGTTAGCGATTGCGCCCCATCCGAAAATGCAGCTTCCGGATGCGGATGCACTTCAATAATGAGTCCATCGGCACCAACAGCAATAGCTGCTTTTGCAAGCGGTGTCACAAGACTGCGCACGCCAGTGCCATGACTTGGATCAACGATCACAGGCAGATGACTCAACTCTTTCAAAGCCGGCACCGCTGAGAGATCACAGGTGTTGCGGGTGTAATCTTCAAATGTTCTGATGCCTCGTTCGCAGAGTATGACTTGTTCATTTCCCTGCGACATAATGTATTCTGCCGACATAAGCAATTCTTTCAATGTGCTGGACTGGCCGCGTTTTAGCAGAACCGGTTTCTTTAATTTACCGATGTCTTTCAGCAGTGCAAAGTTTTGCATGTTCCGCGCGCCAACCTGTAAAATGTCTGCATAGTCTGCCACGAGCGGTACGTCGGTCGGTGTGATTACTTCTGTAATAATAAGCAGCCCGGTTTTTTCACGCGCTTCGGCAAGGAGTTTTAATCCTTCTTCTTCTAAACCTTGAAATGCATAAGGTGATGTCCGTGGTTTGAACGCACCTCCGCGCAGAACTTTCGCTCCCGCCTTCTTTACTAATTCTGCTGAAAGGAGAATTTGTTCGCGGCTTTCAACCGAGCAAGGTCCCGCCATCACAACAATAGTGCCGTTACCAATGACAACAGGCGGCAGATTGGTTTCATTCGGAGCCGGAATTGTAATAGACGTTCGAGACTCATTCCATTCCCGGCTTGCAAGCTTAAACGGTTTTAAAATCGGGACAACATTTTCCACGCCATCGAGTGTTTCGAGTGCCTGCAATCGGTACTTCCCGCGCTCATCTCCCACACAAGCAATCACGGTGCGCAATTCGCCATAAATTGGATGCACACGGAATCCAAGTTCTTGCACTTTCTCGAAGACACGGTCAATTTCCTGCTGGGCTGCACCTGCTTTCATCACAATAATCATTGAACAATTTCCCCTTTATAAAGAACCAAATATATTATTTGATCTCTTTTGCCTTGTGCTTCAATAAGTGATAACTGATCGAATCAACCAGAGCTTTCCAGCTTGCTTCAACCACGTCCGGAGATACACCGACTGTATTCCATGATGATTCACCGTTTTTCGTCTCAATAAGTACGCGCACTTTTGCCGCTGTTGCATTTTGTGTATCAAGCACACGCACTTTGTAATCAGTCAGGTGAATTTCACTGAGTTCTGGATAAAATTTTTCAAGAGCTTTTCGCAGCGCTTTATCGAGTGCATTAATCGGGCCATCTCCCTCGGCAGCAGTGATTTCTGTCTCGTTGCCTACGCGTATCTTAATAAGTGCTTCAGAACGTGCATCCTTTTCAAGACTATCTTTTTGGATGCTGACCTTGAATCGTTCTAAATCGAAGAATTGTTTCATCTCTCCGGTATGGCGCTTTACCATCAACTCAAACGATCCTTCGGCATCTTCATAACTATAGCCGAAGTGTTCCATCTCTTTGATTTCATCAACGATTTTCTGCACGGCTGGAGATTTTTCGTTCAGCTCCATGCCTAATTCCTTCACTTTGAAGAGAACATTGCTTCGACCAGAAAGATCTGAAATGAGAACTCGGCGAACACTGCCCACTGATTCAGGTACGATATGCTCATAGGTAAGTGCAGATTTCATCACAGCACTGACATGAACGCCGCCTTTGTGGGCAAATGCACTTTCACCGACGAACGGAAGATTCTTCTGGTGTTTCATATTTGCCAGTTCACTTATGTATCGTGAAACGCTCGTAAGGTGCTGCAGTTGTTCATCTGCAACACAACGATATCCCATCTTTAATTGAAGATCGGGAATAATTGTGCAGAGGTTGGCATTCCCGCACCGCTCGCCATAACCGTTGATCGTTCCCTGAACTTGCACACATCCTTCGCGCACCGCCATCAATGAACTTGCGACAGCGGTTCCTGAATCGTTGTGCGTATGAATACCAAGCGGAGTAGAAATATTCTTTTTGACCTCACGTACTAATTCTGCTACTTCCCACGGCAGGGTACCGCCGTTGGTATCGCACAGAACAAGGATTTCTGCACCCGCCTTGGCAGCAGCCATTAATGTCTGCATGGCATAGGCCTTATCCTGTTTATATCCATCGAAGAAATGTTCTGCATCGTAGATCACTTCTTTTCCATGTTTCTTAAGATAGACGACGGAATCGCTAATGATCGTTAAATTTTGTTCGGGTGAAATTTGCAATGCTTCTTTCACATGGAGCAGCCATGTTTTGCCGAAAATTGTTACAACCGGCGTCTGTGCATCCAAGAGAGCGCGAATATTCGCATCTTTCTCGACAGGATTTTTTGCACGGCGTGTAGAACCAAACGCCGCGATTTTTGCATGCAAAAACTTAGTGTTGCGAGCACGTTCGAAAAATTCCATATCCTTCGGATTCGAACCGGGCCAGCCGCCCTCGATATATGACACACCAAACACATCAAGCCGTTTGGCAATCTTTATCTTATCTTCGGCAGAGAAAGAGATCTCTTCGCCTTGTGTGCCGTCGCGCAGCGTTGTATCATAGAGATATATTTGTTGCATAGACAACCTTTTACTAATCTATGAATGATTACTTCTCTTCACAGTGCATTTATAAAATCTCAAGTTCCAAACTCCAAACAAATGACCATATTCGAAATACCAAAACTAAAAACGATTTGTTGCGTGTTTTAGATTTTCATTGGTGGAAATTGTTTGCTATTTGTCATTTGTAATTTGAGTTTTCCTATATTTTAATTTTGTCCTCGACCGCTGATTCCTTTGACACGCTTGGAAGTCGTCTTTGACTTTGCTTTCTCTTTAGGACGGAGCGCGCGAACCGCACCACCAGTACGCCACATCTCAGAATTATGAATCTCGCCAAGCTTCTTCGACAGATATTCTTGGTAATCCTTACCGCCGCAGTCTTGAATTACTTCGCGTGTTTCCTGACCGGTCTTGACAGACTCATAGAGTCTTTCAAATACCGGAAGATTCGCCTGGTGGAAGATCGGCCTCCACTTAAGCGCACCATGTTGTGCTGTCACGGAACAGTTTGAATACATCCAGTCCATCCCGTTCTCATCGACAAGCCGGATAAGACTCTGTGTCAGTTCCTCAACTGTTTCATTAAATGCTTCGGATGGCGAATGACCATTTTTACGAAGCACATCATACTGTGCCTGCATGAGGCCTGCAAGCGCACCCATGAGAACTCCGCGTTCGCCTGTAAGGTCGCTATAGACTTCCTTCAAAAAGGTTGTCGGGAATAAGTAGCCCGAGCCGATTGCAATTCCAACAGCGATGCAGCGCTCTTCTGCGCGTCCGGTTGCATCCTGGAATACACCAAAACTTGAATTGATGCCTGCGCCGGAGAGAAAATTTCGGCGAACATTGAGACCGGAACCTTTCGGAGCAACAAGAATTACATCAACATTTTCTGGTGGAATAACTCCAGTCTGATCTTTATAGGTAATGGAAAATCCGTGCGAAAAATATAATGCGTCACCGGGTTTAAGATTCTTCTTGACCTCAGGCCAAATTATGCGCTGAGCTGCATCGGACACAAGTATCTGAATGATGGTTCCGCGTTGAACAGCTTCTTCAATCGGGAAAAGTGTTTTACCCGGGACCCATCCGTCTTTCACCGCACGGTCCCAATCTTTTTTATACTCTTTTGACTGGCCGATGATCACATGAATACCGTTGTCTTTCATGTTCAGCGCCTGGGCGGGACCCTGTACACCGTATCCAATGACAGCAACTGTTTCTTTTTTTAGAACCTTGCGCGCCTTTGCAAGTGTAAACTCCTTTCGAGTAACAACTTTCTCTTTTTCTCCGCCAAAATCGATAATCGCCATGAGTTTTTCTCCTTAATTAGATGATTTTTTCTGTTTCAATAATTCTTGTCTTAAGTATAGCCACTGAAGATTCAGTGTCAGTCAATACATCTTTATGATCTTCGTGGACAAAATCTTACGGTAAATTTGAAAATCCCATTAAATGAATATCCATTGCACGGGCAACTTTTCGTCCTTCCGCAATCGCCCATACAACCAGTGATTGACCCCGTCGCATATCACCCGCTGCAAATACTTCGGGAACAGAGGTCATGTAATTCTCGTCGGTGGAAACATTGCCGCGAGAATCGAGCGCAACGCCAAGCTCATCGAGCAATCCATTCTTCGTCGGTCCGGTAAATCCCATTGCAATGAGGATAAGGTCGGCATCCATGGAGAACTCCGATCCCGGAACCGGTTTAAACTCCGGCGCAGGACCAACACGTATTGCGTGCAGTTTCTTTACATTGTCATCAGCATCGCCTTCGAATCGGGTTGTTGCAATAGACCAGTCCCGAATTCCACCTTCTTCGTGTGCACTTTCAGTACGCAATTGCAGCGGCCACAACGGCCAGGGCGTACTGGGCGAGCGGTCATTCGGAGGTTTAGGCATAATCTCAAATTGCTGTACGGATGATGCTTTTTGCCTATGCACTGTCCCAAGACAGTCGGCACCTGTATCTCCGCCGCCAAGAATAATCACGCGCTTGCCGGTTGCAAGAATTTCTTTTTCCGGATCAACAATCGTACCGCCAACACGCTTATTTTGCTGCGTGAGAAATTCCATGGCGAAATGGATTCCTTTTAATTCACGTCCCGGGACTTTCAGATCACGGGGAGATTCAGAACCGCCGCAGAGAAGTATTGCACTGTATGAGCGCTGCAATTCATCGGAGGCGATATTCACTCCGACATGCGCTTTCGTAGCAAACACAATTCCTTCCGCTTGCATTATTTCAACGCGCCGGTCAACTTGATATTTTTCAAGTTTGAAGTCGGGAATTCCATATCGTAATAATCCGCCAATGCGGTCGCTCTTCTCATACACTGTGACATGATGCCCAGCACGATTTAATTGCTGTGCCGCTGCCAACCCAGCCGGTCCCGATCCGATCACTGCTATTGTTTTTCCTGTCCGCACCGCGGGGCGCTCAGCCCTGATCCATCTTTCGCGGAACGCAACATCAATGATCGACCGCTCAATTGCCTTGATTGAAACAGGCGGTTCATTGATGCCTAATACGCATGCAGTCTCACACGGAGCAGGGCAAACACGTCCGGTGAATTCCGGAAAATTGTTTGTCGAGTGCAGAATGCGGATTGCTTCTTTCCATCGATTACGGTATACAAGGTCATTCCAATGCGGAATAACATTATTCAGCGGACATCCTTGATGACAGAAAGGTATTCCGCAATCCATACAGCGAGCGCCTTGCGTACGTACTGCTTGATCGGGAAATTCTTTATAAACATCCTTCCAGTCGTTGATACGCTCTGTGACCGGCCGCCGTGCCGGTGTTTCACGTTTAAATTCTAAAAAACCAGTCGGCTTACCCACGGGACACCTCCTCGACAACCGCTACCGATGTCTTTTTTTCCTGAACCGCATTTGACGCAGCGCTCAAAACTCTTTTATAGTCATGTGGAAATACCTTCACAAACTTTTTTACAAGCTGCGGCCAATGGTCAAGAATAAATCGAGCACGCGGGCTTGCAGTATATTCAAAATGGTTTTCTACAAGCTTTCGTATCGTTTCTTCATCCTTCGCATCAAGCGGATCAACATCGACCATAGACCGGTTACATAGTGTCGTAGAAAACTCGCCTGATTCATCGAGCACGTACGCAAAGCCGCCCGACATACCTGCCGCAAAATTTTTTCCAGTTGGTCCAAGAACCACCACAATTCCATTCGTCATATATTCGCAGCCGTGAGCACCAACCGATTCGACAACAGCAGTTGCGCCAGAGTTGCGGATAGCAAAACGTTCACCTGCTTTTCCATTGAAATACGCTTCGCCGCTCGTTGCTCCATAGAGAATAACATTACCGACTACCGTGTTTTCCTCGGGCACACATTTCGATCTTCTCGGCGGATGAATGATTAGTTTGCCGCCTGACAAGCCTTTTCCCGTATAGTCGTTGGCATCTCCTTCAAGCATCAGGGTGACACCCCGTGCGAGAAATGCGCCAAAACTTTGGCCTGCGGAACCGGTAAAATGAACTTTAATAGTATTCTCCGGCAATCCGCCAGAACCATACTTCCTGGCAATCTCACCGCTGAGCATTGCACCAACCGTGCGGTGTATGTTTCGAATTGGGAGATTGAACTCTACAGGAGTTTTGTTTTCAATTGCTTCCTTTGCTTTTTCAATCAACTGATAATCAAGGACATCGTTTAATCCATGATCTTGCAGAATTTGACTGCGGCGGCCGAATCGTGACGGCGCCGTAGGATTATGCAGAAGGAACGAAAGATCAATATGTTTTGCTTTCCAGTGCTCGACGGCTTTTCGAGCTTCCAGCATATCGACACGCCCGACCATTTCATCCACCGTCCTGAATCCAAGCTGTGCCATAATCTCGCGCAATTCTTCGGCAACGAAGAAAAAGAAATTGATGACATGTTCCGGGGTTCCTTCAAACTTTGCACGAAGAGCCGGATCTTGTGTTGCAATACCGACCGGACAAGTATTGAGATGACATTTTCGCATCATGATGCAGCCCATCGAAACGAGCGGCATAGTCGAAAAACCAAATTCTTCCGCACCTAACAATGCTGCAATAGCAACATCGCGCCCTGTTTGTAATTTTCCATCGGTTTGCAGACGGACACGGCTGCGCAGGTCGTTCAAGACGAGCACCTGTTGTGCCTCCGCAAGTCCGATTTCCCATGGAATGCCGGCATGCTTAATGGATGACAACGGCGATGCTCCTGTTCCGCCGGAATCGCCGCTGATAAGAATCGAATCTGCATGCGCCTTCGCGACGCCGGCAGCAACGGTACCGACACCGTTTTCCGAAACAAGTTTTACGGAAATGCGGGCGCGCGGATTTACATTCTTCATGTCGAAAATGAGCTGCGCCAGATCTTCAATGGAATAAATATCATGATGTGGCGGCGGTGAAATAAGTCCGACACCCTGAATAGAATGCCGTGTTCTCGCAATGATGGCATCTACTTTATGGCCAGGAAGTTGACCGCCCTCGCCAGGTTTTGCACCCTGTGCAATCTTGATCTGGATCTCGTCTGCATTGACCAAATAGTTTGCCGAAACACCAAAACGCGCAGAAGCAATTTGTTTAATAGCGCTCCGGCGAAGATTTCCGTCAGCATCCGGTTTGAATCGTTCTTCATCCTCTCCGCCTTCACCGGTATTCGATCTGGCGCCCATGCGATTCATCGCAACAGCGAGTGTCTCATGCGCTTCTTTACTGATAGAACCGTACGACATTGCCCCGGTAACGAACCGTTTAACGATTTCTTTTGCCTGTTCAACTTCGTCTATCGGGACAGAGCGTGTTCCTTTTTTAAATTCCATCAGCCCGCGCAGATTATACAATCCTCCATCCTGCTTGTTGAGATGCTGCGCATACTCTTTGTAACTTTTTTTATCCGAGAATCGCACCGCTTGCTGGAGCTTTGTGATGGTTGTTGGATTCACCATATGCCGTTCGCCATTGATACGGAAGTAATAATTCCCTCCGAGATCAAGTTCTGTATCGACACTGGTGAGTTTCCGGAATGCAAATTCGTGTTTCATCTTTGCTTCCTGCGCTATCACATCCAGCCCGATTCCGCCAATACGAGAAGCGATGCCCGTAAAATATTTGTCGACAAGTTCTTTTCCCAGACCGATCGCTTCGAATACCTGCGCGCCCTGATAACTTTGTAATGTGGAAATACCCATTTTCGACATTGTTTTGAGTATTCCTTTATTTACTGCTTTTTTATAGTTGTACACTGCTTTTTCAAGCGTCAGGCCTTCCGGAAAATATTCGCGATTCGAAAGCTCTTCTAGTGTTTCGAGAGCGAGATACGGATTGACCGCACTTGCACCGAATCCGATCAGCAAGCAGAAATGCATCACTTCGCGCGGTTCACCGGACTCGACCACCAGTGCCACTTGCGTACGGGTTTTTTCCCGAACGAGATGATTGTGCACTGCAGTCAGAGCCAGTAAACTTGGGATTGCTGCATACTCTTCATCGACGCCGCGGTCGGAGAGGATGATAATGGTGTACCCTGATTTAATTGCCAATGATGCGCGACGGCAGAGTCCGTCCAGCGCGCGTTCAAGTTCCTTTTCTCCACCATCAACACGGAAGAGCGTCGGCAGCATGGTGGCAAGAAAATCTCCCTGCGAGACCCGGCGCATTTTTTCCAGATCGTGATTTGTCAGGATCGGTTCCGGCAATTTCAGCGTGTGGCAATGCTGAGGCGTTTCATCTAGAAGGTTGCCTTCTGTTCCAATATAACTTTTCAGCGACATTACTAACTCTTCGCGGATGGAGTCGATCGGCGGATTTGTGACCTGCGCAAAATTTTGTTTAAAGTAATTGAACAACGGTTGTGGTTTATCCGACAAACATGCCAGCGGTGTATCCGCACCCATCGAACCGACAGGGTCCTGTCCATCTACTGCCATCGGGATCATGATCATCCGGATATCTTCGTCTGTGTACCCGAACGCGCGCTGCCGTTTCAGTAAATCTTCAGGACTGAAACCGATCTCGCGCGGAGGTTCAGGAAGCTGATCGAGCCGAATTTGATTTTCTTGAATCCATTGAGCATAGGGTTGACGCTTTGCAAGCCTGGCTTTGATTTCTTCGTCTGGAATGATTCTCTTTTCCGTCAGATCAGCAAGCAGCATGTTGCCAGGTTCCAGGCATCCTTTGTGTTTTACGTTTTCCGGTTCAATATCCAATACGCCCGCTTCAGATGCCATGATAAGAAAATTATCATGCGTTACCAGATATCGTGCAGGACGAAGTCCATTACGATCAAGTGTTGCACCGATCACGCGTCCATCGGTAAATGCGACAGCGGCAGGGCCGTCCCATGGTTCCATCAATGATGCATGGTATTCATAGAATGCACGTTTCTCCGGCGACATTCCCGTATCCGCATCCCAGGCTTCAGGAATAAGAATTGTCATTGCATGAGGGAGACTGCGCCCGCTCATCGTTATCACTTCTACTGCATTATCCAATGCAGCAGAGTCGCTGACACCCGGCTGGATGATGGGGAATAATTTTTCGATTTCATCACCAAACACCGCCGATTTCAGTACCGATTGACGCGCAGACATCCAATTGACGTTTCCGCGTAAAGTATTAATCTCTCCATTATGACAAATATATCGAAACGGATGCGCAAGCTGCCAGCTCGGAAATGTATTTGTAGAGAACCGCTGATGCACAAGACAGAGCGCGCTCATCGTGTCAGGATCCGACAACTCTTTATAGAAACGTGCAATCTGCGGCGCGATCAATAATCCTTTATAAATAATGGTATAGGACGAAAGCGACGGAACATAAAAGAAATTTTTATTCTGGATATTCGAGGCTGCAATTTCCGATTCGGCTCGTTTCCGAATAATGTACAATTTGCGTTCAAGTTCTTCGCGCGTCATACCAGAAGCCTTCCGAACGAAAATCTGTTCAATGTACGGCTGCGACACGCGTGCAACACGGCCGATCGCATCTGCATCAAGCGGCGTGTCACGCCAACCGAGCATGCTCAATCCTTCTTCCTGCACTATTCGTTCGATGATGGCTTCACATTCAAAACGCGGCTGAGGTTCAACCGGCAGAAATAACATTCCAACGCCATACTCGCCTTCGGGCGGCAGTGCAAAGCCAAGCTTCCCGCATTCTCTTGCAAAAAACTTATGCGGAATCTGTATGGTAATACCTGCACCGTCTCCTGTTTTCGGATCGGAACCGCTTGCACCGCGATGCGCAAGGTTCACCAATATCTGGATCCCTTTCATGATGGTATCATGCGAACGCTCAGCATTCACATTGACGATAAAACCTATTCCACATGCATCATGCTCATTACGCGGATCGTACAACGGAAAATCTTTTAATACTGTTGATGTCATATTATTTTCATTTACCTTATCATTATGCTTATGAATCATTAAGCCATTGGGCCTGTGAGCCTAAAAGCCTTTGAGTAAATATTACTCAAAGACTCAACGACTCTATGGCTCATATGCTATGAAATCATACCTCGCCCTGAAACTCTCGTTTGATTGCTACGCGACCTGTGCGCGCCAGTTCTTTAATACCAAAAGGTTTGAGCATGTTAATAATTGCATCCACCTTCAATTGTGAACCCGTCGCTTCAATGGTTAGTGTTTTCGGACTGACGTCTACTACCTTCGTACGAAAGATTTCCGAGATCTGCATAATCTCCATACGTGTTGTCGGTGTGCATTGTACTTTCACCAACGCTAGTTCCCTGTCAACGAACGTATCATCTGTTAGATCGACCACTTTAATCGTATCGATCAGTTTATGGAGCTGCTTCATAATCTGTTCGATGATCTGATCGTCGCCGCGTGTCACGATGGTCATGCGCGAGACTTCGTCATCCTCTGTCGGCCCGACGGTGAGACTGTCGATGTTATATCCCTTTGCCGCAAAGAGTCCGGCAATTCTATTCAAAGTGCCAAAATGGTTTTCCACAGTCATCGAAATCGTGTGCTGTTTTGCCTGTTCATTTGTCATTGATGATGCCATGTTCATTTCTCCTGTTTTCGGTAGCATTATCCTTTTGCATGAATCATCGTTTTATGAGTTGCATGCGATTGTTCTAGCGGTTCGGGACTATCCATAATTTCGTTTACCGTTTGTCCGGCGGGGATCATTGGATAAACATTTTCTTCGGGTGCTACGACAAACTCAACGAGAATAGGACCATCGTTATATTTTAATGCAATTTTGATGGTGCTCTCAACCTCTGCAGGTGATGTCACTCGCATACCGCGAATACCGTACGATTCAGCCAGCTTCACGAAGTCCGGACTTGTAATTTGTGTATGGGAATACCTTTTTTTCCAGAAAAACTCCTGCCACTGGCGTACCATGCCGAGATATCCGTTATTCATAATAAATATTTTCAAAGGAAGCTTATTTTGGGCAATGGTCGCCATTTCCTGAATGTTCATTTGAAAACCGCCGTCACCGCTGATGCACACAACCGGCAGGTCTTTGCGGCCGAATGCTGCACCCATTGCAGCGGGAAGTGAGAAACCCATTGTTCCGAGGCCGCCCGATGTAATCTGCGTGCGAGGATGTTTCCATTTGAAGAACTGGGCGGTCCACATTTGCGATTGACCGACATCGGAAACAACAATAGCATCGCCGTCTGTAATTTCGCCAAGCTTGTGAATAACATGCTGTGCACGAAGCGACCCGTCCTGTTTATATCTCAGCGGATGTTCTGCTTTCCATCTATCGATTGTCTTCAGCCACTCTTTTGTATCCAGCGGTTTCACAAGTTCAAGCAATTGTTTGACAACGCGTTTTACATCTCCGACGATCGGAACATCCGCCGGCACATTTTTACTGATTGCGGATGGATCAATATCGATATGAATTTTCTGGGCGTTCTTTGCGAATGCTTCCACTTTTCCAGTCACACGGTCATCAAACCGTGCACCAATAGCAACAAGTACATCGCACTGATCGACAGCCATGTTGGAGTACCACGTACCATGCATGCCCAGCATACCGAGCGCCAGTTTGCTCTGCTCAGGATATGCACCTAATCCATGCAGAGTTGTGGTTATCGGTGCATGCAGTTTGTCCGCAAGTGCACGAACTTCCACAGATGCGTTTGAACTGATAACACCGCCGCCGACATATAACAAGGGCCGTTTCGCTTCATTGAGAAGTTCTGCCGCTTTTTTGATTTGTCTCAGGTTCCCTTCCACAACCGGATTATAACTTCGGAGTGAAATTGTCTTAGGATATTCAAAGACCGCTTTTGCCGCAAGCACATCTTTCGGCAAATCGACAAGCACTGGGCCCGGACGTCCGGTGGTGGCAATATAAAACGCTGCCTTGATGGTGTTTGCCAGATCGTTGATATCTTTCACGAGATAATTATGTTTTGTGATCGGGCGCGTGATACCGACAATATCCACTTCCTGAAACGCATCGTTTCCAATAAGTTTCGTGATGACCTGACCTGTGAACACGACAAGCGGTATCGAATCCATATACGCGTCGGCAATTCCGGTTACTGCATTTGTTGCACCGGGACCGGATGTAACAAGCACAACACCAGGCCTGCCGGTTGCTTTCGAATACCCCTCAGCGGCATGTGTTGCACCTTGTTCGTGCCGAGTGAGAATGTGTTTGATGTGTGTTAGGTCATGAAGTACATCGTAGATGCCGATAACGACACCGCCTGGATACCCGAAGAGTGTATCGACGCCTTCTTCTACAAGGCACCGCACAAATATTTCTGCTCCCGTCATCAGTTTGCCTTGATGATTGTCCTGTGCTTTCATCGGTGTCATAACCGTATTCCTAAATTAGTTGTGAGATGAAAAAATAATTTCTTCCTTAACTTCTCAGCGTTGCGCCGGTGTTGGCACTGGTCACAAAATACGAATACCGCCGCAGCCATTTGCTGGTTGTGCGCGGTTTGAATTCCGGCAGAGATGCAATACGCGAACGGATTTCTTCGTCGCTCAAGCGAACGTTCAACGTGCGCGCATCAAGATCAATGTCGATCATGTCGCCGGCGTGTAATGCCGCAATGGGACCGCCGCTTGCAGCTTCTGGTGAAACGTGTCCGATACATGCGCCGCGCGTTCCGCCGGAAAAACGTCCGTCGGTAATGAGCGCAACTTTATCTCCTAATCCCATTCCCATAATTGCTGAAGTTGGTGAAAGCATCTCTACCATACCCGGTCCGCCGCGAGGCCCTTCATAACGAATCACGACAACATCACCGGCTTGCACCTGTCCGGCAAGAATACCTGCTTGCGCATCTTCCTGACTTTCAAAAATTTTTGCAGGTCCACTATGCTTGCGCATGGGAGCAGATACTCCGGCTGTTTTGATCACTGCACCTTCAGGTGCAAGGTTTCCGAAAAGAATCGCCAGACCGCCTTTTGGCGAATGTGGATTTTCTATCGGACGAATAACTTCTGCATTCTTCACTTTTGCTTTCGCAACAATGCTCCGTAATGTTTTTCCGCCCACAGTCGGCCGATCAAGATGCAAAAGATCATCCCCTTTGCGCGTTACTTCATGGAGAATCGCGGGAACGCCGCCTGCCTTGTGTAAATCCTGGATATGCCAGGGACCGGACGGACTGATTTTTGATAAATGTGGAATCTTATCTGCTACTTCATTGATGCGCGAAAGCGGATAGTCTATTCCAGCTTCATTGCAGAATGCAAGCGTGTGCAGCACCGTGTTGGTACTTCCGCCCATCGCCATATCCAAGGCGAAAGCATCGTCGATCGCGTCCTTGGTGACGATGTCGCGGGGCCGGATGTTCTTTTCAATCAATTTCATTATTATTTTTCCGGCTTGCTTCGTAAGGTCGTTCCGCTGTTTGCTTTTCGCAAGAGCGGTGCCGTTAAAAGGCAGACCCAGTCCAATCACTTCTAAGAGACAATTCATGGAGTTCGCCGTGAAGAGTCCTGAACAGGAACCGCAGGACGGACAGGCAAATTTTTCAAGAATTTTTAATCGCTTTTCATCTATCGTTCCAGATTTGTATTCGCCGACTCCTTCAAAAACGGAAATCAGATCAATCGTTTTACCGTCGGGAGTTTTTCCGGCTTTCATCGCACCGCCGGTGACAAAAAAAGTGGGAATATTGGTGCGGAGCGCGCCCATTACCATACCGGGTACAATCTTATCGCAATTTGGAATACAAACCATTCCGTCGAATTGATGACCTTCGATCATTGTTTCTATACAATCGGCGATCAGTTCGCGGGAAGGCAGGCTGTATTTCATTCCGGCATGTCCCATCGCAATGCCGTCATCTACTGCGATGGTATTAAATTCGAATGGTACACCTCCCGCTGCACGGATGGCTTTCTTCACAATTTTCCCGAATGCCTGCAGGTGCACGTGGCCTGGTACGATATCCACGTAGGAATTCGCAACGGCAATAAAGGGTTTGCCGAAATCTGCTTCTTTTACGCCTGTTGCGCGAAGAAGAGCACGGTGGGGTGCTCGTTCAAAACCTTTTTTGATTTGGTCGCTACGCATACTTCATTCCTTTCTGACAGAAAGTAACATACTTTTTCATCTGCCAGAGGCGAACGTTGCAAGACCTGAATTTGTTGGATACCGATTTCGGTGTGCTTCGTCAGCCTCTGGCTTTTCTCAGCCTACAATAATAAGGCTAAGAGTAAGCACGAGGCTAAGAATAATAGTCAGCGGTACAATTACGACATTCGTTGACAGAACAACCGTAGACACGACGCTTGGTGAAGCGGTGCTGTTTGTTGAAACGGAGGCGATATGGTTGTTTTGTTTCACTGTATTTGAGTAAATAATTTCTGTTATACAGTACGAAATTCTTTTCGGTTTGTCAAGAGTTTAGCAAAAAAATCTTAATCCAAACATAAAATTAATGAATATTTATACAGGCAAATGAACATTATCCAAGTGGAAGGATTTATTCGAAAATGGATTCCAAGGACTATTTTAAAGACTAAGCACTAGCCGTCACAGGTAGCGAGCCCTTTGTGATTCCCGCTTACAATCCGCGGGAATGACAAACAAGAAAAATGTCATTCCCGAATGTTTCAGTCGGGAATCTATCCTTGGAATAATAAAACTGTTTTTCAATGACGTGGCGATAGCCTCTCGAACCCCCTGTTCCGATTGCATCGGAACTTCCCCCCTTCAAGCGAAGGGGGGATAAAGGGGGGGTCGCTTTTACAACTCAATTACTTTTTTCTCAACTCGCGGGAAAAGCTTATCAAGCTCTTTCTGTACTTCAATAGTCCTGGCAATGGAGGTTCCCATTTGGCAGTAATGTCCTGAGTCTTCCATTTGTCTGCCTTTGCGATCTTTGAGATATTTTTCCATGACCTGATACCCGCCGATTTGGTAGTTCCATACTTCGGCAGAAACGTTCTCAAAATATTTCTGATCGTTGATATACACGCGTTCGTTCTCTTTATCGTATCGCGGCTTGACTATGGCGTCGTCTTTACCCTTACCAAAATATTTGAGGATGGGTTTGTTCAAAGCTTTATGCTTGAGCAAATGCAGTTCTATCAGTTCACTGCCGAGTTTCGACATTTCATGAAATAGCTCATAATTTTTGGTGAACGGAATGCGCGGGAAATCAATCTTCAAAAACTCTGCATACTTTTCGCGGTAAACATTGCTATATAAGACGGCGTAACAGTATTGCAGGATTTGCTCCGGCGTTGGGACTTTGCCGTACGTTTCGCCCAATTGCTCAAACACTTTCAGCGCAATGTTCGCTTTCTTGCCCCTGTCCCCTTGGGATTTTGCTTTGCCGTATTCCGCTGCGGTTTCAAACAGCATCATAGTGGAAAGTGAGGCTTTCTTTTTTGCTTTCTCGGTTTCGTAGAGATAAAGAGGTGCTATATAGGATATCCCGCCTCCGGCTGTTTTATTTCCAACAACACATTGATCTATGAATGTATCAGATACAAAAGGAGAGACATCAAACTTTGGAGATTGAGGTCTCATAAAACAAATTCCAATATTTTCCTTTAACATATGCTGCATTACATCATAGCGCATTCTTTCAACAATAAATTCAGAATAATAAATGAAACGCTCATCAAAGGGTCGATATAATATTTTATTATAATGCTCATCATAATCTTCGTCTTTCGCCAATTTTTCTCTTGCTTCATCCAAATCCCAACTACCAGAGCTTTTTAAATGATAAGCAGATGCAAGAAATTCTTTGTCAAATTTCATATTTCTGAATTGTCTTATTCTTCCTTCCAGCGCTTCTTTATTAAAAGCAATGGCAAAGTCATCTTTTGCTGTAACTATTCCAACATTATGAGTTGGGAAAACATCATTCACTTTCCACCATTTCTCATAATGTTCAATCTCTTCCGTATTTCTTTTAATCAAGAAATACCATGGTGTTTTTGGATTCAATGTTTCATAATCTTTTTTCTTAAATGGCTTCTTTTCTAACCATTCATATTTTTCATCTCGTAAGCCAAAAATATCCCGATGATAAACCTTACAGCCCTTTGTATTTTTTGTTTTTACAAAAACGGCAATCGCTGTTCCCTGCTGAATATCAAAAACATTTTCATCCTTCTCACCGTCGGGAGTCGTTTCTTTTTTCTTAGCATTGCCGTGCAGATCAATAATATAAATCTCGTTATACGTTTTCACCAAGCTTTGACGCATACCGCGAAATGTAGGATTATCCAAATAACTATGGTTGGTAATCATACCAACAATTCCCTGCCCGGCTTTGTGAATCTTCCATTGAGCAAAGCGAAGGAATTTTACATAATCATCTTGCAGCCATTTTGGGTTTTTCTCGCCAAGCGGTTGTCCATCAACAGTATAATATCCAGTTGCGCCATCAATATCTTCTTTTAATAGTTGTTCTGTCCAATCATTGCTGTTTGCGGAATTAGCTGAGTACGGCGGATTGCCAAGAATAACGAGTATCGGTTCTTTTTGTTTTATCTGTCCGGCAAGGTGGTTTTCATCGCTTAGGGATTCAAGTCCGGGAATTTCGGTTTGCTTTAAATCTTCTATGTCGAGTGTGTTGGTCAGATAGAGCTTAAAGCGGTCGTCGTCCTGCATGGTATAGCCGAGTTCTTCCAGCAAGAAACTGATTTTAATATGCCCGATGGCATACGGAGCCATCATCAACTCGAACGCATAAAAGTTTTTGAGAATCTGGTTTTTAATCAGTTTCGTTTTTCCTGCATCGCCGTATTTTGTTATGTATTCTTGTACCGCCAGCTTAATTGCTTCCGCAGGAAACGTGAGCGTTCCTCCTGCCGGATCGAGCAAAGTTACATCTTTACTCGCCAATCCGTCTTGCAAATGGAAATGTGTTTTAAGCAAATCGTGAATTGCACGGACGATATATTTCACCACCGGTTCCGGTGTGTAATACACTCCGCGTTTTTCGCGCGTGCCTGGATCGTAGATATTCAAAAGGGTTTCGTAGAAGTGAACGATCGGATCTTCGCCTTTTCCCTTCCGGTAATACTCATCCAGAATTTTGTTCACATCGGCCGCTTGAAGCACTTCGGCAATGTCATCAATGATTACTTCCATCTGCGGCGGCAATTTGTCGAGAGAGATAAATCGAAACACATCGCGCAGGATGCCGATGGTTTTGGGAATCAGATCGTACGCTAATTTACGGTTGAACTCTCCGGTTGCACGCGTGCGCGCTGCAAACAATCCGTAAGTAATGGTTTGTGAATAGATGTCCGCAAAATCTTTCGGTGAAAGATCGGAAACGAGATATTGTTTGAAGGCGGTATAGAAGCCGAATGTTTTTCCCTTGCCATGTTCTGCTTCTTCCAGTTCTTTGATGACTACTTCATCGCGCAAAAAGCCGGTACGTTTTGCCAGCTCTACTGCGAGATTTTCTGCGGTGAGCACATTGGGCAGAGAGAAAGAAAAGAATTTTTCCAGAAGCGTGATGAACTTTTCTTTGTGTTCGACCGGCGGAACGGTTTTGAGTTTTTTGGCGATGTACGGCCTGGCGAGAAGAACTTTATCGAACAAGTCGCCGTTGCGGTATAACCGGAACTCGTAAAAATCAGTGAGGATAAGATTGGGAAATGTGGCGCGGTAGCGTTTCAGTTGTTCTGAATCTTCAATGAGGTCGAGATTCTCTCCCGGCTTCTTCGCTTCGATGTACCCAACGATCTGCTGCTTGCCATCCCACACGCGGAAATCCGGATTTCCAGCTTCGGTCTTTTTAGGAAGCGTGGTAATTTGAATATGCTTTTTGCCCGTTTCAGCGGCAAAGGATTCTAAAAAATTGGAGAAGTTACCGTAATAACTTTCTTCGCGGGCGTCGCCCTGTGCGGTGCTGGATGCTATTTTCTTGATGTATGTTTCTAACATATACTATCCTGTACAGAATTCAATCTCATCGGAAAAGACAAGTACCCATGTGCTTGCCTTGAAGCATTGCGGCGGGAATCGTATGAGAAAATAGTAACGAGTTTTGGAGTGGAAATCAAGAGACGTAGAGTCCGACGCCTCGTCGGACATTTTCCAAATCTTCACCATTCCTAATATCGTCCAGCTAAGAGCTGGACTCTACGCCTGCTTTGTAGAATCCGACACCATGTCGGACATTTTCCGGATTCGACTCATTTCCTGTTTGTCCAATTGAGAGCCGGACTCTACGTCTGCTTTATATTCATTTTAAATTTTCTAATTTGACATTAATCGAAGAGGCAGCGATCGCGACGATGCCAACGACAACGACGATAACAAGTGTCACAGTACCAATTATCTGCAATGCATTGTACTTTTCCATTTTGACTCGATCGATGAGTTCTTGCGGGATTCTTTCGCTAAAAATCGAATCTTTACCGTCAACGATTTGAATCCCCACACATTATAGCGGCGGGGAAACGGTATTCACTTCATTTACCTTTGACTTTTTCCTTGCTTTACCTTATTCTATTTATTATTACCTGTTGCAGGATATTAATTCAACGGCACACCGTATTCTCTATTATCAAGCGACTGGAATATTTATAGTTTCATGAGAGTTGAGAAAAAATAGTTGAGGTCGATTCTAATGTTTGAATGGCTGAAGACCCAAAAACAAGTTCTGCCTTTGAAAAACTTCCTCCGGATCATTTTTTTCTTCTTTATATGCTTTGGAGTCCTCGTCGGATCGGGTTGCGACGAATCACTCCCTCCCCGCGATAATCCGGACATTTTATTCAAGGGGGATATCTCCTGTACTTATATTTATTCGGACAAAGAGAATGACTGCAGATTCTTAATCGATGTGACAAATATCTATGATGAAACTATCCAGGATACGGCTTTGGTTCAGGGAACAATCGAAGTGAGCCTCAAGCGGGATCCGCAGTATCACAAAACGATCCATCTTTCTCTTCAAAATTTTCTTGGACCATTCGTCTATGATACGTTGAGAAATCTCTTCACAATCGATCCTGAGAAAAAAGCAACTTTTTCTGCCACGTGGAATTTTGTTGATGACAACCAGGTCGATCTTACAACCACCATCTTCACATATCAGGTGGATACAACTTGCCCGTTCCGAACTATATCACAGACGGAGACGTTTATAGTCAAAGGATCTATTCAGATTGTCAATAGAGGAGGAATTACTTCATTCGGCCCTAAAGAATTCAAGACATTTTATATCACGCCTTCTTATATCGTAACCAAGACCTGTACTCCGTATCCATAATTCTCCAGCCAAGATGAAAAGAGCAACAAAGAACATATTTTTTCTTTTGATAGGTCTCTTCGGATTGATTCACTCAATCTCATTAGGGAGAGGAATCACGGGGACACTCGAGGGAAAAGTACGGGATAAAGATACTGGGGATCCGCTTCCAGGTATAGCGGTTGTCGTGATCGGAGCGGGGATAGGATGCTCAACTGATTCGCTGGGACGTTATCAAATAACAGGTATCCGAACAGGTGTGTATGATGTCCGGTTCCAAATGATCGGATATCAGACGAAGACCATTACCAAAGTCACAATCCTTCCGGATTTTAAGACAAATGTCGATGCGACGCTCAAACAATCATCGGTGGAAATGGAACCGATCGAAATTCGAGCAGAGCATGCTCTTATCCAGAAAGATAAAGCCGCATCAGCGTACCAGTACAGCGGAGCGCAAATGGATCTCTTGCCGGTTTCACGTTTGAACGAAGCTTTAACGTTGATGCCTGGGGTGACGCGGGAAGGGAATGTCCGTGGTGGAAGAACGAACGAAGTCATTTACTTGTTAGATGGGATACCAATCCAGGATGTCATTTCCGGAGGTTCCTCGGTCGAACTTTCTAAAAATACTGTAGGGGCAATGACGATGTGGATAGGAGGATTCGATGCAGAGTTTGGCAACGCGTTATCCGGTGTAGTGAACATTGTCAGTCAATCGTCATCGCCAACACAACAATTTCAAGTGCGGTATGAACGTGATCATTGGCTTGCAGACCATCTGGTCCAGCAGACCGATAAAGAAGATGAAATAGAATTGTTTGCCAGCGGACCTCTTATAGCAGGAACGCTTTCGTACCTCACCACGAACACTTATTCTTTGAATGACTCACGCTGGTGGCAGGATTTCCAGCATTTCTTTCCATCCCCCATCAATAAGAATTTTACGGGACTCACGCGATTAGAATATGTACCGACACAGGCAACGCGTCTCGTTCTTCAAGGGCTTTATTCCATTCAACAGATGCGGGATTATGAATATCGCTGGCGTTATAATTTGGCGGGGCTTCCCGAACGGAAGAAAGATATCTACCGCGGTACAGCGATGTTTACTCATACACTCTCGCCGCATTCGTTTTATACCGTGACCCTTGGGTATTCTACTCAGCGTTCCCACATCGGCCCCGAGACGAAGGACGAGTTGACATTGATGCCGTACCAATACGATATCTACTTGCGTTTCATTGCCAGTGGGTCAAAGAATTGGTGGGCTGAAACGAAACAGGACATCTTCACGCTGAAGGGAGAATATACGCTCCAGGCATTCTCATTCCACACTTTTAAAACCGGGGCAGAACTCAATCAATACACAATCTACGGCGACATCATCAAATACGAACCGCAGGTAACCTATTTCGGGAAACCCATACTCGATGCCCCATTATTAAACTACAGCAATTTTTATGAGTATCATCCACGCATGGGTTCTGTTTTCGTCCAGGATAAAATGGAGTTTACCTCTGATGGTGCAATGATGAATTTCGGTTTCCGGTGGGATTTCCTTGATCCGGCTGCACAGCGGCCGATCGTTGAATACATCCCAACGAATCCGGATGAATACCAACAGCACGTCACAGGAACAGTTCACACGACGGTGAAACAACAGAT
The DNA here is from genome assembly GCA_026390575.1 of Ignavibacteriales bacterium. Classification (NCBI taxonomy): domain Bacteria; kingdom Pseudomonadati; phylum Ignavibacteriota; class Ignavibacteria; order Ignavibacteriales; species Ignavibacteriales bacterium. Next base: position 195,499 of record JAPLFR010000015.1, on the reverse strand, counting down.
CAGTTCTCGGTTCTCATTTACGATGCCCGTTGGGCCGGATGGATATCTTTTCGCTAACTATGGCCGGTATGTTCAGTTTCCCCTCTTTGAGTATCTCTATTCCGGTATCACACCAATTCAATTAGAATACGGGGCAAAGAATGTTTTAGCCGGTAATCCAGATTTGGAACCTGAACGGCTCACTGCCTGGGAATTTGGCGCAAAACAGTTATTGAAAAATAATTGGGCGATTTCGGCAACGTATTTTCAGAAGAAAATTACAAATCAAATCGATGCGAAGACTCTTGTTCCGTTTGACAACAAATTTTCGGGAAATTACGGATACGCCTCCTATGTCAACCTTGATGAAGCCTACGCAGAAGGTTTTGAGATTGTCTTGACTCATGAAAGTCCGGATTGGCTCAATGGATTTATCTCGTATACCAATATGTCGACAGAAGGATTGAGCGAGCAGGCAGATCAGAACATCAATATCGCACAATGGGGTTTCGCTGTACCGGCATATCCATACCCGCTCAGCTGGGATCAGCGGCATACTGTAAAGATGAACCTGGATGCAAAACTCCCGTTCGGAATAAATGCAGATCTGTATGCAGAATATCATTCACCGCGGCCGTACACTTTCTATCCGACAAAAGATGGATTTGTTCCTCTTGATCCCTCCCAACCGTTCCTCCCCAATAATCGCCGGATGTTCGAAGTATATACCATCGACGTCAAAATTCAGAAATCAATACAAATTCATTCACCCTTTCCCATCGATCTCAGATTGTATGCAGATATCCGTAATGTATTGAATACGAGAAATGTACTCTGGATTGATTCGAATAACCGCACTGGAGGAGAGCTTGACGATCCGAGTGCGTATAGCACACCGCGCCGGGTTCGCATCGGAATTCAATTGCAGTTCTGATAATTCTACTACCGTGTTGCCTACCGTATGACATCTTTCACGGCCCCATCCTCTGATTCGGTTTTCGTTGTGTCAGGGCGCAGTGATAAAAACTTGGTAAGCCGGGGCTGAATACGTTATTCAGGAAGATTGTTTGTGTGTGCCTCATACCTTTGTATTTTTGCATGAGGTGAGGTGCGTATTTTTTCTATGAAGAACTATACCGTTCTGGAAAAAATTGGTTTTTCTTTCGTCGTTTTCGGAAGGTAGGCATCGAAACACATAGCAATGTTTCGAAGAACGAATCGGCCCGAATCGGTCACGACAATGTGATCACGTTCCAAAGAAAGTAGTTGGAGAGGAATAAATTCTTTCAGCTTGAGCAGTGCATCGGAAAAATATTCATCAAAAATAATTTCGAAACGCCGTTCTATATCTCGCTTATCGAGTTCGAGATCGCACATCAAACGCATAATGACAAACTTGCGAACTTCATCATCAGGCGTCATTTTGTAGCCAAGGATAGTTGGAAAATGTCCGTTTTCAATTGCATCATAATACGCGGGTAAATCTTTTACATTCTGCGCGTACACCGTTCCAAAGTGTGAAATTGCAGACATGCCGAAACCAAAAAGATCGGCGCCTGCTTTGATGGAATATCCTTGAAAGTTGCGGTGTAATGTCTTGCGTTTTTGTTCGCGCGCCAGTTCGTCTGTCGGTTTGGCGAAATGATCCATGCCGACATACACATATCCCGCGTCAATAAGCGTATTGATTGTTAATTGCAGCAGATGTAATTTTTCTTCCGCGGTCGGCAATTGATCCTGGTGGAGGAGTTTTTGATGCGGCTTCACCCATGGCACAAATGCAAAGTTGAACACAGCAATCCGCTCCGGCGACAACTCAATCACTTTTTCTAGCGTCGTCGTAAACAACTCCACCGTCTGCAGGGGCAGACCATAAATGAGGTCTACATTAATGCTTTTAATTCCAAGTTCTCGCGACCAACGGAAAACCTGCTGCGTCAATTTTTCCGGCTGAATGCGATTGACTGCTTTTTGCACATCATCATTAAAATCCTGTACACCGAGACTGAACCGGTTCGCTCCGCTGTCGACAAAAGCTTTCAGGTGATCGAATGTCAGTTCGCGCGGATCAATCTCGACACTGATTTCAGCATCATCTGAAAATGTGAACCGCTCCCGTATAAATTTTGAAAGCCCGCTGATTTCATCCGGTGTCAGATACGACGGCGTGCCGCCGCCCCACGCCATCTGAACAACTTTTCTCTCTTTGCCGATGAACGATGCTGTGTGATCAATTTCTTTCTTCAACGCGATGAGATATTCGGATATCTTTTCGCGGTTCTTTGTAATAATGGTCGTACATCCGCAAAAGTAGCACAGCGTGTCGCAAAAAGGTATATGGAGGTACAATGACAACGGGGCAGAGCTGTTATGATTATTTTCGATCAGGTCATCTTCAAAACGTTTCGCAGTATATTGAGCAGAGAACACCGGCGCCGTAGGATAACTCGTATAACGCGGACCTGGACGGTCAAATTGTTTCAGAATAGAAAGAAGATTATCGTTAATTGCTTTTTGCAAGCGGTACTTTACTGTTAGGGATTGGGAAATAGGCGTTAGTTATTGACTTTGAGCCTTGGGCGTTTTGTTTTTACCTGCTGACTCTACAATGCTTTCTGCAAGCTGTATGCTATCTTTGTGCAACTTTCTCCGGCTTTGTTTTCCTACCCTTATTGATGCATTGAGTGCAAAGCTCTGCCGTAGGATGTTTCTTCAGATGAGCTGTTGAAATATGTCCGCCGCATAAGATACACACGCTGTACAGGTTTTTGTCGCAATCTTTTATTGCATTTTCTATTTCTTTTCCTTCGGTTCCATAACGCAGCGTTCGCTCGCACATCGCCGATGGATTTGATTTGCATGGTTGAACCGGTTGATCACAGAACGGACAGATAAGATCTTTTCCATCTTTGAGTGAACCTACCCATGGAGACTTGGACATTTTATCCAAGTTTTTCCCGAGGGCTTTCATCAAGATTTTCTTTCTCATCTGATTCTCTTTAGGTTTTCCCATACTAATTCTCTTCACCCAATAACACAGGCAAAGAGTAATCAGTTCCTAGACAAGAAGTTTATAACGATTAAGCGCTTTCATATAATTCGCTCGTTCATAGGAAGAGGGCTCGGCAATGGATTTATGGCTGAGACTTCCCTTCATCTGTTCGATGGACTCGTATTCATGCTCCGTCATCCAGTGCTCTACATCCTTTACCACTTTAGCGATATGTTCCGGACCATGCATCAGCAGTGCAGAACACATCATCGTGATATCTGCCCCTGCCATCGTCAACTTCAGCACATCTTCTGCCGTGTGGATACCGCTCGTAGCCGCGAGACTTGCCTTTACCTTTCCAAATAAAATTCCGATCCAGCGCATTGGCAAACGGTTTGCGTATGAATCGCTTAATTCAACACCCGGCTTCACATCCAATTCTTCGAGGTCAATATCCGGCTGATAGAAACGGTTAAAGAGCACCAACCCATCGGCCCCTTCGTTCACAAGACGTTGTGCAATATGAGGAATCGAACTGAAAAATGGACTTAATTTTACGGCAACCGGAATCTTCACTGCACCGTGGACTTGCTTCAATATCTCTATGTAGCGATTCTCTACGTCTATACCGGACATCGTTCCGCTTGTGGGAATATAATAGACATTTAATTCCAAGGCAGCGGCTCCTGCTTCTTCCATCTTTTTTGCATAGCGAGTCCAGCCGCCCGGTGTGACACCATTGATACTGGCAATAACCGGAATTTCCAGTTTGTTCGATGCTTTCGCAACAAGCTCCAAATATTCTTCTGGAGCAAATTGATAATCACCGGTATCGGGAAAGTATGTAAGTGCTTCCGCATAACTCTCCGTCCCGTATGACTTGTAGAAAGCCAGCGATTCAGCTTCATTAGTGACCTGCTCTTCAAAGAGCGAATGCATCACAATTGCTGATACGCCTGCATCTTCAAGTCGGTGCATCGAATCCATCGAGCGTGATAACGGACTCGCTGACGCAACAATCGGATTTTTTAATTTCATTCCGAGATATGTTGTTGAAAGATCCATCGTATTCTACTCCTCGTAATATGAGACGAACAAAGCACTTACCAGAGAGACACTCGGATGCCGCTCTGCAAAATGCAAAGCAGCATGAGTATTCAATAATCGATGTCACGCACGATCCAATAAAATATTGCTACGACTTTTGGCTACGCCATCCCTTCGGGACAGGTCGTGGTTTTTATTTCACAAAAAAATCCGGGCTTTTCCCAAAGGGATGGCCTTTTGCCAAGCCCAAAACGAATCAAAATGCGGCTGAAGCCGATGTTGTTTCGTTTTATTTTACCACGACGTAAACCTGCCTGCCGGTAGGCAGGCGTCGTGGCTATAAATTAACTTGTTTTGTATAATATCAGTTAACGATTACTTTGTACGAAGCGTTCCTTGTTAGTTCGTTGCCGGAGTTTTTTCATTGCCGCTTTCGTGCGCGAACTGTTCATAGAGCGACCAACGGACTTTCACGTCTTCTTCCGCCAGCTTCAATAATTCCTTTGCACGCTGAGGGTCGCTTTTTGTCAAGACATTGAAGCGTGTTTCCGTCGATGTGAAATCTGCGAGTATCCCCTTTGGTGCTTTTGAATCCAGCTTAAACGGATTTTTTCCCTCTTTGATCAGTTCCGGATTATACCGGAAGAGCGGGAAGTAGCCGGTCTCGACTGCAATTTTCTGATTTGTCATGCCGCGCGCCATATCGATGCCGTGCGCGATGCAATGCGAGTATGCAATAATGATGGATGGACCGTCGTATGATTCTGCTTCGATAAATGCACGTACAGTCTGCGCATCGTTTGCACCCATCGCTACGCGCGCCACATAAACGTTATTGTACATCATCGCCATGAGGCCGAGGTCTTTCTTTGCTGTTGATTTGCCTGCAGCGGCAAATTTAGCAACTGCACTGCGGTTTGTCGATTTCGACATTTGACCGCCGGTATTGGAATACACTTCGGTGTCGAGAACGAGAACATTCACGTTTTTACCGGAGGCAAGAACATGATCTAATCCGCCGTAACCGATGTCGTATGCCCAGCCATCGCCGCCCATGATCCAGACGCTTCGCTTTACTAGATTATCTGCAAGAGTCAAGAGTCGTTTTGCTTCCGGTGTGTTCATACCTGCTAACTTGTCTTTCAAAACCTTTACACGCTCACGCTGCTCGTAGATTTCAGCTTCATTCTTTTGCACAGCTTCGATGAGTGCCGTGGCAAGATCGACACCGATATCGGTTGAAAGTGTTGTCACGTATTCTTTTGCCATTGCATTCAACTTATCAGCCGTTAAACGCATACCGAGACCGAATTCCGCATTGTCTTCGAAGAGCGAATTCGACCACGCTGGTCCGCGTCCGTCAATATTCTTTGCCCACGGAGTCGTTGGCAAGTTGCCGCCGTAGATAGATGTGCAGCCAGTGGCATTCGCAACCATCATGCGGTCGCCAAATAACTGACTGGCTAATTTGATATAGGGCGTCTCTCCGCAGCCGGAACATGCGCCGCTGAATTCGAACAACGGACGGAGGAATTGTGATCCCTTGACCGTATCGACTTTCACCGTACGCCGGTCAACTTCAGGCAGAGTGAGGAAGAATTCGAAGTTCGCTTTTTCCTGCTCGCGGATTGGAGGCTGGGGCTTCATATTGATTGCCTTTATCTTTGCTTCCTTCTTGCTCTTCGCAGGGCAGAATTCCACGCAGAGACTGCACCCCGTGCAATCTTCCGGCGCTACTTGAACGGTATACTTCATACCTTTGTACTCTGGTCCTTTGTAATCCATCGCCTTGTAGTTCGCAGGAGCTGATGCAAGCAGAGCGGAGTCAAATACCTTTGTTCGAATCGCGGCGTGCGGGCACACAATTGCGCACTTGTTGCACTGGATACAAATGTCCATTTCCCATACTGGAATTTCGAGTGCAATGTTTCGCTTTTCCCATTGCGCGGAAGCTGTCGGGAATGTGCCGTCATTCGGCATTGCAGAGACGGGAAGCTGGTCGCCATCACCGGCGATGATTTTTGCGAGAACATTTTTGACAAAGTCGGGTGCTTTATCAGAAACTGCCGGCGGCATTTCAATAGTGCTCGTAACGCCGGAAGGAATTTTTACTTCGAAGAGATTCGCAAGTGTCTGATCGACTGCTTGATAATTCTTCTCGACAACCGCTTCGCCTTTTTTACCGTATGTCTTTTGAATAGAATATTTAATCGCCTTTATCGCTTCGTCTTTTGGCAAGACTCCGGAGATGGCGAAGAAACAGGTTTGCATAATCGTATTCACGCGGCTGCCCATACCGGTTTTCTTCGCAACATCATAAGCATCAATGACAAACAGTTTCATCTTTTTGTCGATGAGCTGTTTCTGAATATGACGCGGTAAGTGGTTCCATACTTCATCTTTACCGTAGATACTATTCAACAAGAATGTACTGCCGGGAATTGCCGCTTGCAATACATCGAACTTTTCAAGGAAGAACCATTGATGGCATGCGACAAAACTTGCACGATCAATGAGATAAATAGAATGAATCGGGCGAGGGCCAAAACGCAAATGTGAGGTCGTCGTAGATCCGGACTTTTTAGAATCATAAACAAAGTACCCTTGCGCATAATTCTCAGTGTCTTCGCCAATGATTTTAATAGAATTCTTATTCGCTCCAACCGTACCATCGGCGCCTAAACCATAGAAGATCGCGCGAACGACATCGTCTCTTTCAACACTGAAGTTCGGATCACATACCAAGCTTGTATGAGAGACATCGTCGTTGATGCCGACAGTGAAGTGATTCTTTTGCTGCGGCTTCTTCATTTCGTCGAAGACCGCCTTTACCATTGTTGGTGTAAATTCTTTTGAGGATAATCCATAACGACCGCCAATGACACGCGGCATGGATTTGATAGGTGCTGTACCAGCGGCGAGAGATTCGTTCAACGCTGTGATGACGTCAAGATACAGCGGTTCACCGACAGCACCGGATTCTTTCGTGCGATCCAGCACTGCAATATTCTTCACCGTTGCAGGCAGTGACTTCACAAAATGTTCAATGGAGAACGGACGGTAGAGGCGAACTTTTACTAAACCGACTTTTTCACCTTTCTCAATCAAATATTCAACTGTCTCCTGCGCTGTTTCTGCGCCGGAACCCATCATAATAATGACGCGTTCTGCATCCGGTGCGCCAACATATTGGAATAATTTATATTCACGTCCGACAAGTTTTGCAAATTTGTCCATTGCTTTTTGCACAATACCCGGCACCGCTTCTGTGTATAGATTTGCTGCTTCACGTGCCTGGAAAAATACATCGGGATTTTGCGCAGAGCCACGAAGAACCGGATGTTCCGGAGAAAGTGCACGTTCGCGATGTTTCTGAATCAATTCGTCATCAATCATTGCCCGAATATCGGCATCGCTCAATTGCTCGATTTTCATAACTTCGTGTGACGTTCGGAAGCCGTCAAAAAAATGAATAAATGGTATGCGCGATTCAAATGTTGCGGCATACGAAATAAGCGCTAGATCCATTGTCTCCTGCACCGAGTTTGCAGACAACATTCCCCAGCCGCATTGGCGCGTCGCCATGACATCGCTGTGATCGCCAAAGATCGAAAGCGCATGCGTTGCCACTGTGCGGGCGGCAATGTGGAACACTGTCGATGTCAATTCACCGGCAATTTTAAACATATTGGGGATCATAAGCAGGAGCCCCTGCGAAGCTGTAAATGTGCAGGAAAGCGCTCCGGCCTGCAAAGCACCGTGCACAGCGCCGGCAGCGCCGCCTTCACTTTGCATCTCCACCACTTGCGGAACCGTACCCCACAGGTTTGTTCGTCCTTGCGCTGACCATTCATCTGCCCACTCGCCCATATTGGAGGAAGGTGTAATGGGATAAATCGCAATAACTTCGTTCAATTTATGAGCAACATAGGCAGCCGCCTCGTTGCCGTCAATAGTAACTTTTACTCGTCCATTCTTTGCGTCTGACATTGTATTGGTCTCTTCTCTATATTATAATTGATAAAAAAACATAGTCTATATACTCAGGCAAGAATTGTTCCGTCCTGCCAAGCCGTATTTATCTTGAAATTTCGCAAAATATGTGCACAACTACAAATAGAATTCGCAGTTCTGCGAGATGGCGGCTTCAGGTTTGCAGAATTGGAAGAAATGTAATTCGATTCTTCCGGTAAGGTATCAGAAGAATAATAAGGGCATTATCCTTCTAATAACGATAGAATCGACAAAAGAATTTGATATGAAGCTCCTCGCTGCAATCGACAATTTATCCTCAATGGCTAAAGTTTTTGGGACAGATCCGAGATTTCATTTTGTATAAACAAGCTGAGTCAATAAAAAGTGAGAGAGTGTATAGTCCGACTTGACTCTTGCTAATAAAACAAATCTTTTTTACTCTTTTTTCACCTTTTTATTGGTATCAGTTTTTTAGACATTATCTTTTATACTTTAGGAGTTCAGGTATGAAAAAGATTACGAAAATTATTACAACCTGCAATCTTATCATAACCGGATTGGCATTTTCCCAATCACCATCTATAGGCATATTCAAGGGCAATGGCGACATAGGCACATCTCTGAAACCCGGATCTGTCCAATACGATTCCACAAAGAAAACCTACACTGTTGCGGGCGGCGGGGAGAATATGTGGTTCTCGAAAGACGCTTTCCACTTCGTATGGAAAAAGGTATCCGGCAATATTTCGCTCGCTGCAAATATCCAATGGATTGGCACGGGCGGCCATCCGCACAGAAAAGCCTGCCTCGTTATCAGACAAAGTTTAGATGCCGGTTCAGCTTATGCAGATGCCGCGCTTCACGGTGAAGGACTTACATCTCTTCAATACCGCGAAGTTCAGGGTGAACTAACACATGAGATTCAATCCAATGTTAAATCGCCGGTAAAAGCCCGCATAGAAAAAGACGGCGATTATGTTTCTATGTCGATCGCCCGCGAAAACGAAGAGCTTCAACCGGCAGGCGGATCTATCAGAATAAAAATTACAGACCCGTTCTACATCGGACTCGGTATCTGCTCCCATGACAGCAATGTCGTTGAAACAGCGGTTTTTTCAAACGTAGAAATCAGAAATATGGAATCAAAAGTTATAGGAGAGCCAATGCTCGAAAGCACACTTGAAACCATCGCAATCGCATCGACAGATCGAAAAGTAATATATAGAACACAGGATCATATAGAGGCGCCCAACTGGTCGCGAGACGGGAAATACCTCCTGTTCAATAGTAATGGCCTCATGTATAAGTTGGAAGTCAACAGCTTGACACCTCAATTAATCGATACAAAATTTGCCAAATCCTGTAACAACGATCACGGCATATCACCCGACGGTAAATTGCTGGCGATCAGTGACCAGACCGTAGATAATAAATCACTTATTTATGTTCTGCCGGTTGAAGGAGGAGAACCGCATCTCATAACTCCAACTGGACCGTCATACTGGCATGGCTGGTCTCCTGATGGAAAAACACTTGCATATTGTGCCGAACGTAACGGGCAATATGATGTTTATACTATTCCTAGTACCGGCGGCGAAGAGAAGCGGCTGACAACCGCTCCGGGTTTAGACGACGGTCCGGATTATTCCCCCGACGGGCAGTATATTTATTTCAATTCTGAACGTACCGGATTCATGCAAATCTGGCGTATGAAAACAGACGGCAGCGAACAGGAACAAGTTACAAAAGATGATTACAACAATTGGTTCGCGCATCCTTCACCGGACGGCAAATGGATTGTTTTTCTTTCATACGACAAAGATGTGAAAGGACATCCTGCGAACAAGGATGTGATGCTGCGAATGATGCCTGTTGGCGGTGGAGAAATAAAAGTACTGGCAAAATTGTTTGGCGGGCAAGGGACAATCAATGTTCCTTCATGGTCACCCGACAGCAACAATCTGGCGTTCGTAAGTTACAGGCTGATTAGCCCCAGATAAAACTTCTGAAATATTAGAAGAGATGATAATTGTGATGTCTTTAGAAAATGAGACTTTAGAGAATCCATATGTACGATAGAGAAACAGAAACAGTTTCCATCTGGATGTAAGTCCTGACCGCAATAAACTGAGATAGTGCACAACCTTGCTGTTCATTGGAAAACTTGGTAACATTCCCGCGAGTGATTCTCTCCCATCGCGTCGTTCTACTTTGAGAATCGGAGAAGTGCTCTTGTCTTGAAATACTTATGGAAGCAGAATTACAGCATCGGGGTAGTTTATTTTCTGTTCTATCGCAGGAGATGCGTCTGCGGAACTACAGTCATAAGGCAATCAAAGCATATAAAACAGTATACGTTCTCTTATTAGAACATAGAGTTGCCACATTGTTCACAAAAATCGGATCACTTGTGAATACATCCCCATCAAACGGGCGCGAGTGTCATTCGGCGAAGTATCTCTCCAGTTTGCTCACGATCATTATCTTCTTGCTGCTAGGTTGTGAGAGAGACATGGTACCGTTGTTCCAAGAGGCTCAGCCTCATTGGAACAATACTCGAGGTCCCTTCTTGAAAACGCGATGGGGGCAGGATGGTTCTTACGCCGCGTTTAGTCCGAAGCACGAAGCGCTTGGATGCTGGTCTGTCGCATTTGCGCAAACCCTTGCCTATCATCGCCTGCCACCGAAAGGGGAGATAGTCTACAACACTCACGGGGGTATAAGTATCAACGAACGGCTTGATAGCCTCGTGAACTGGGACCGTATAGTGCCATCGATCGGAGAAGAGAGGCAAGCCAATGATACAATGCAAATCGCGCAATACTGCTACCAGGCCGCGGTTGTAGTTCAGAAGGATTTCGGACGTGGAGAGTATATGGATATTAGCATTGTGCCGCGGGAGGTTTCTGAGCACTATCGCTGTCGCGTTGACCATGTGAACACCAATATCGCAGAGCGGGTAAAAACGGAGATGTTGGCCGGACGACCCGTGGTAGTGTATTTCAATGACATCCTCGACATCGGAATTGTTCGAAACGGTCATGCGGCGGTCATCGACGGTTATGTGGAGGACCAAGGGCGCGTCATGGTTCATATTAACTTTGGTTGGAAAGGGGCGAGCGACGGGTGGTACGATTATGCAATAGTCGCCAAGGAACGAGATCTCCAATATATCTTCACACTTGTGCCATAAGTACTCGATTGTGCAGAAAGCAAGGGCGCCAATTCTACTGTCCCGCAACTGCGCCTAACAAACGGCAAACCGGCGCTCGCTCTCTGTATAAGAAAGAGTTAAACCTAAGTTTGGCTCGTTATAAAGAGCTCGCAACAGCGGTTTGGCTAAATGTTGGCTGCAACCCAAAAAAGACGACAACTTATGGGATTTGAAAACATAATTCAAAAGGGCCATCGTGATAATGTAATTATTACCTGGACAAATAAATATGGATTCTTAATCTTTAGAACTTGAAACGAAGGGAAATTCTAATGAATCATTTAACAACATTAATAGGCTCCTTGATCGTATTGCAGATCAATAGCCTCGAAGCGCAGGAAATCAAAAACACAACGGCTATCGCTCAGGTGTTTGCAGATACCACCATCCGCCCATCTGGCATGCGGTTGGAGTGGACATACTTCATCAGCGGAAGTGATTTTGAGTCTGTCAAAACACGCACACCAGTTATCGATCGCGACGGCATGCTCTGGTTCTTAGGCGAAACGGAGTCAAAGGATTTTCCTACAACGCCTGATGCACTCTATCGCACCTACCTGGGAGGTAACGACATGGGCAAGGAGGACATCTACCTCATGAAGTTTAACACCCGTCAACCTGAGATCGCCTATTCAACTATTCTGGGTGGCGCAAAGGGATCGGAGTCTCCCTCTGATTTGGTCGTGAAAACCAACGGCACTATCACTATCGTGGGCAGTACCAGCTCCCGGGACTTTCCCACGACCGATGACGCGCTTACCAACCAGTTTCAAGGGCCTGAAAATGGCCGTCATGACGACGGCTTTCTCACGATTTTGGGCAACGGTGGGCGCAAACTGCAATACTCAACGTTCATCGGCGGCACCCGCCCCGACAGGGTGACGAAAGTGTTCATCAACCCTTCCGGCGAGATGACATTGTTTGGCACCACTGAATCTCCGGGATTTCCAACTGCTGATGCAATCCGCCCCGCTGGGGTTAGGGATGGGTCTCAGTTTGTGATGCGTCTGGATGCGAAGGGACAACGGATTCTGTCCTCGCGTCTATTGGCTAATTTCGCTCCGTGGGAGCCTGACGTCTTGCAGCTCGCTTCTGGTGATTTACTTATTACGGCTAGCACCAACAACCCGGCGTTCCCAACCACCCCGAACGCCTACAGCAGTATCTATCACGGCAGCGACATTCAAAAAATGCCCGATGGCAAACTACTGCAAGGGCAAGGTGACGTCTTTGTCATGCGTCTAACAACAGACCTGAAAACAATTTCCTTCGCCACCTTATTTGGCGGAACCGGAGATGATTACTATCCAAAAATTGCTACTGTTCCCGGCGGCGACTTCTTTATTTTCGGAACTACGACATCGAATGATTTACCAGTGACGACCGATGCCCTTGAAAAAACAATGGAGAGCAAAAGGGCACTTTTTCTTGCCCGCTTCAGCGGCGATGGCAGACAACTCAAGTATTGCACCTATCTGGGAGGCAAAGGAGCCGAATCAACTTCCTATGCCGGGGGACTCGTCTACGATGGCCGATCGAAAATTTATCTCGGCTGCGGACAGGTCACATCGCCCAATTATCCAGTCACGCCGGATGCTTTACAGGCGAAACCTCATGGGTGTCAAGACGCTGTTCTTCTCTCCTTCAACGTCGCAGACAATTCGCTAGCCTATTGCTCTTATCTCGGAGGGTCGAAGAACGAGGACATACCTCAACTCACCTTCGACGCGAACGGTGCGCTCTACGTAATTGGAACTACGGATTCAGAAGACTTCCCGACACTCGAAAAAAAAACTGGACAAAGGAAAGGGATGGATATCTTCATCTCTAAGTTCTCAATCAACCTGGCCTCAAAGGATTCAGTGAAGAAACCGTCATCACTTTAAAGATTAATTCACTTGAAAAATGGGCTGCTGCCAACACCGCATATATTTTATTGGGGTTGTACTACTAATTTCAAAGGATTTGCTTCTATTTAAGTTTTGTGCACCGTGATAGCGAAGCACTTCGAACCTCCCCAACAAAACATATGCGCAACGTTATGTGCAATTATAAAAACACTATAACTCAATATAAAACATGGAAACACTCAAAAGATTTGAAAACTACTCGATTGGGACTGTGATTCTATCAAACTTTGTTTCAATAGGTATTTATGGACTTGGCTTTCTCATAATTTTTAGAATAGGATTGGTGTTTTCATTACTTTACTTACTGTTTATTTTAATGTTAGAATTTAGATTGTTACGACATCATTGCCCCAACTGTTATTATTGGGGCAAGACCTGTGGATTTGGAAAAGGGAGACTCAGTGCATGGTTTTTTAAAAAAGGCGATAATTTTCAATTCTGCATGAAAGACTTTACCTGGAAAGATATGATTCCTGATCTATTAATATCATTGATACCATTCGTTATCGGGATTGTTTTACTGATTTTAAGTTTTGATATTCTTTTGTTGTCTACATTAGTGATGCTCGTATTATTAACGATAACCGGTAACGGTTTCATTCGTGGGACATTGACTTGTAGCTATTGTAAACAGAGAGACATAGGTTGTCTTGCGTATGAATTGTTTAATAAAGGAAAATAATAAAGAGATGGTAGACGGGTGATGAGAAAGGGTAAATGAATAAAATAAAGAATTTGTGGCGCTGGTTTTTTGCATGGATTTTCATGAGCGCCTGCATATCTGGATTGCTCTATGCCCAATCCGTTGATGAGATCTTCAATAAATTCATCAAGAGATATCACACCTATCAGGGCACAACGCTTCCCTATTACATATTCCTGCCGGCAAACTATAATCCCCAAATGCATTATCCCCTTGTTCTGTGCTTGCATGGAAGCGGTGAAATGGGCGACAATTCTTCCGCCGTGAAGAAAAACAGCATGGCAATTGTATGGGCAAGAGATTCAAACCAGACACGCTGGCCCAGTTTCATACTTGTTCCGCAATGCCCGACGAACGGGTGGTGGACAAATTCGAATATCGAGCTGGCTGTTATCGATATTTTGGATTCGCTTCAATTTGAATTCTCTATAGATACAAACCGTTTGTATATCACGGGTCTTTCGATGGGCGGATTCGGAACCTGGGACATGATCGTACGTTATCCAGCTAAGTTTGCTGCTGCTGTTCCTATGAATGGCGGGGGAGATCCATCGAAGGCGTCAGTGATCAAAAATATTCCAATATGGAATTTCCATGGCGCACAAGATGCTACTGTCAGCGTGACGTACTCAAGAGTGATAATTACCGCACTTGAAAATGCCGGCGACACCGTTGTCTATACAAATTGTCATAATGGGGATTGCACAGGTTTGTCCGATAGTACTATTGCCGATAAAATTAAGCACCATGCAAAACTATTATACACGGAATACCAGTATGGCGGTCACGTAATCTGGGATCAAGCATACAATACTGTTTCTCTCTTGCCATGGGTATTTGCGCAATCGAAAGCACAGGCACCAACCGGCACGAAACGAGAGAACTTTAATGTAATTCCAAAGAAACCAAGTTTATTGCAGAATTTTCCAAACCCATTCAATCCATCAACAAATTTCGGATTTCGAATTGCCAATCTCGGATTTGTGAGTCTGAAAGTTTACGATATGCTTGGTAGAGAAGTGGCTACTATCATTGCAGAAGAATTGCCTGTGGAAAATTATTTAAAACAATGGAATGCAGATAATTTTCCAAGCGGCGTTTATTTTTATAAGCTTCAGACTGGCAACTACTCCGATACAAAAAAGCTTGTACTACTGAAATAGAATTCGTGTAAGGCCAATAAGCTGTCTAGTCGAAGGACCTGCAGAGAATGCCGGTAGGCTGGGCTAATAGTGTTGCTTCTTCTAAAAAATCTAAACGCTCGAACCCTGTCCGCAATTTACTGAATCAATCTGAATCGTTGTGTGTTCAATTCCAAATCGTTCTTGAAGCAATTTCTTGATAGCCGATAAACGTTCGGTTGTTGTTCCATCGAAATCTGCACAAACGTGAACGCTGAGTGCAGGATATCCCGAACAGATACTCCAAATATGCAAATCATGGACTTCGCGGACTCCCTCAATTTCACTGATGGCACGAGCGACTTCTGACAGTGAAAGACCTTCCGGAGTTCCCTCAAAAAGAATATGGAGCGAACTTCGTACAACTCGCCACGAACCCATGAAAAGAAATATACAAATCAAAACACTGATGATGGGATCAATGATCATCCAGCCAGTAAAGAGCATAACAATACCGCCGACGATGACGCCAACAGAGGATAAAGCATCTCCAACAACATGAAGAAAAGCACTGTGGACATTGAGGTCGAGTTGATGATGTTCTTTCAGGAGCTGCGCTGTCATAAGATTGGCGATCAATCCAATAACAGCTATCACCAGCATTTCGGCACTATGGACAACCACCGGCGATTTGATTCGCTGCCACGCTTCATAAAAGATCGTGATGGTGACGGCAAATAGTGTTATCCCGTTTGCCAATCCTGCAAACACTTCCAGACGATGCCAACCGAATGTATGCCTGTCGTCAGCAGGGAGAGCGGAGACACGAAGAGCAATATAGCTGAATGCAAGCGCGAAAAAATCGAGGAATACATGAGCAGAATCGCTGAGAAGTGCAAGGCTTCCTGTCCAGAAACCACCCGCAAGTTCAGCAACAAAAATGAATGCCGAAATTCCAAGAGAAAGCACAAAGCGGCGCTGAAGTATTTGAGTAGCGTGATTCATTGGTATTCTATTTCAAACTACTCCTCTGTCATCCGGGCGAGTAACTTTAGTTCTTCCCCCACTGACCGATGCTTTGAACAATATCTCCATTCATTTTAAATTCTGATGTAAGATGAAATTCGATTTCCGGAAACATTTCCTGTGCGGTGTTATAGGACCACGTTCCTTCAGCGAGAAAAACCGGTTGGTCATCCTTATCATAAGCGATATGGTAATTCTGGAGTTCCTGAAAGCGTTCGAGTTGTTCTTTATTAGAAGAGGTGAACCAAAAAGCTTTATAGATATTCATCGATTGCATTTCGCAATCCGCTCCATATTCGTGCAGTAATCTGAATTTTATTACCTCAAACTGCATTTCGCCGACGGTGCCCACGATTTTTACATTCCCTTGCTGTCGAATAAAAAGCTGCGCAACACCTTCATCGGAAAGCTGTCGAATTCCTTTGTCTAATTGTTTCGCTTTGAATGGATTTTTATTGACAAGTTGGCGGAATACCTCCGGTGAAAATCTCGGTATCCCTTTGAAGACGAGCTGCTCGCCCTCTGTTAGTGTATCGCCGATCTTGAAAATACCTGTATCATACAATCCCACGACATCGCCGGGCCACGCTTCATCAATAATACTTTTTTCATTTGCCATAAAACTTGTCGGCGTAGCGAACCGCACTTCCTTTTCCAGCCGTGTATGAAGATAATATTTATTACGCTCAAACGTACCGGAACACACACGGCAAAATGCAATACGATCCCGGTGATGAGGATCGAGGTTGGCGTGAATTTTAAAAATAAATCCGCTGAATGTTGCTTCCGCAGGCTCGATTTTTCTGATGTTCGTTTCCCTCGACTGCGGCGAGGGGGCAATTGTGACAAATGTATCCAGTAATTCTTTCACACCAAAATTATTGATGGCGCTTCCGAAAAAAACCGGGGCAAGATATGCATCACGGTAATGTTTTTCATCGAACGGTTCAAACACTCCTTCAATTATTCCAACTTCCTCACGAAGCTTCGCGGCAGAATCTGCTCCGATCTGTTCATCAAGGAGCGGACTGGCAAGGTCGTCAATAGCGACGATATCATCCGAGATGCGGGTTTTATTGGGAGAGAAAAGCTTCAATTGTTTTTCGAATAAACTGTACACGCCTTGAAAGCGCGCACCCATACCAATAGGCCAGGTGAGCGGCCTTGTATGAATACCGAGCTCGCGCTCCAATTCGTCCAAAAGAGCGAAAGGATCACGTCCTTCTCTGTCCAGTTTATTAATGAACACGATCACCGGTGTGCTTCGCATCCGGCAAACGTTCATGAGTTTTCGCGTTTGCTCTTCTACACCCTTCGCACAGTCAATAACGAGGATAACACTATCCACGGCTGTGAGAGTTCTGTAGGTATCTTCAGCAAAATCTTTATGGCCCGGTGTGTCTAATATATTGACTTTGTATCCGTGATATTCGAAGCCCATCACCGAAGTTGCAACAGAAATACCGCGCTGCTTTTCAATTTCCATGAAGTCGGAAGTGGCGGTCTTTGTAATTTTATTGCTTTTCACCGCGCCTGCAGTGTGGATCGCCCCGCCGAAGAGCAGCAATTTTTCCGTAAGCGTGGTTTTTCCTGCGTCCGGGTGACTGATAATGCCGAATGTGCGGCGTCGTGCGAGTTCGTTATTTTTCATTAATATTGTTTTGGAATTGAAATCTTCGTTTTCTTTTACTACATGAAAAGCGGGCACGGTTATGCCCTGAACAATAGAGGAGGAGCTACGGTGGTGTAAGCTTGCTATGGATCAAAAGTATAATCATCTATTTGTAAGATACGAAAAGTTTAAGAGAGAGCCAAGAAGTCTCTTTCGCCTTCATCTTTCATCGCTTCAATCATTCATCAGTATTGCTTCTGCTAATTCAGATGCATCATGGACATATCGAGCGCATTTGAGATCTCGAAAATTATTTTCTTTAAAGAATTGCTGACCTTCCGGTGTTTGGAGATTACAGCCAAGTAATTCTTTGCAGGAAATGCTTCCATGTTTGGCAATGAATTTTTCCGAGAGTTCTCTCACAAGCTTGTATGTCAAATCATTTGCAGCATTGTCTTCTCTTATGGTTTTGCCATATTTGCAGCCGATGAGTAAAATCGCTCCCGACACGGCTCCGCACACTTCCTGACGACGTCCCATTCCTGCGCCAAATCCGCATGAGATTTTAAGCGCGTTGGTTCGATCAATGCCAAACTCTTCTGCATACGTCGAGAACACTGCTTGTGCACAATTAAATCCATTAATAAAAGTTGCTGCTGCCTGATTTGGTCTTGTGCTCATGGAGATATCCTTTTTTCCATATTCAGAAATTATGAGGGGACAAAAACCTTTTTCTCTCTACAAAATACTTTTTTATGAGCCACCATGCAACATTCATCAAAGAAATGAACACCGGCGCTTCCACCAGCGGACATATGACTGCTGTATGCTTGTATACGATAATCATTACAACTCGTGCCAGCGATGCATATTTGCGGACGTATGAACCACAGTGGACTTGTACTTATTGCCATTATATATTCTCTGATCAAATATCTCATGAAATTCAAGTTGCTTCATATCTAATAAATAATAAAATTGAAAGTATATTGTATTTCCCTTACGTGAGCAGAGTACCCACCATCTCCTTTTCTGAAAGGATGAGCAATATGAAAAAATTCCAAATCGTTTTTCTCTTTCTTTCTTGGTTCTTCGTTGAAACAACTGGTTTTGCCCTTCCGCGATTTACCACAATAACAAACCTCAAATGCGGAAGCTGTCACATCGATCCCAATGGCGGCGGAATGCGCAACTATTACGGCGCAGCAATGTGGGGAAGAGAAACATTGCCGCTTCCAGTATTATCTCAGGACACAACGATGATAGGTTTTACTCCGCGTTTGAACGAATTTGTGAGCATCGGGATGGATATGCAAACGTTGTTTTACTATCAACAACAGCAGAACCGTACTTCATTCTACCAGATGCAGGGAGATATTTATCTCTGTGCCCGTCTCGCAAACAAACTTCTTCTTTACTTCAATAAAGGCCTGTACGGGTTTGATGTATTCGGTATCGCTTATGTTCTTCCGGCAAATGGATATATAAAAGTTGGCAGGTTCACGCCGGCGTACGGAACGAGAATAGATGACCACACAACCTTCATTCGCACAAAAACAGTATTTCCCTATTATCGCAGGGAAGATACCGGAATCGAACTAGGTATCTCGCCAAATACTTTTACCTGGAATGTAGGTATATTCAACGGTGAAGATGGAGCCGATCCTTCTAATGGAAACATCAGATTGATTACAAGCAGGGCAGAAGCTTTAATTCGATTGGATAATCTGAATATTTCTTTTGGCGGATCTACCTGGTTCAACAAAGGCATCGCTGGCAACCTCACAATGTATGGCGGATTTGCAGGTTTGGGCTATAAGGATATCACAGTCCATCTAGAGGCGGATCTCAAAAAAGACAAAGCGACTCGTGGAACAAATGAATTTATTTCTTATCTCGAAGTGAATTATTTAGTTATAGACGGTCTTGATTTAAAATTTATTTATGACTTCTATGATCCCGATGTAGACGTTCTGACCGGAAGCGAATCGAGATACAGCATTGGTGCGGAGTTTTTCCCGCTCCCCGGTATAGAAGTACGTCCGATGTATCGATTTCATTCAACACTGGGCGATGTGCAACAAAACGAGTTTGATTTCCTGGTTCATCTCTTTATTTAACATTGCGAGGCATCTATGAATTCCAAAAAAATATTCTTTGCTGTTCTTTTCATGACAATCATTCTTGTTGTTTTGTATAGCTGCAAAGATATGGGGACTGCACCCTCTGCGCAAACAGGATTATCTGCGAGCAGTACCAACGTCACTGTCAATAAGGGAGCTTCTGCTCAAATTACCTTATCAGGAGGAATAATACCATATTCAATTAAAAGACTACCTCATACTGCCCAAGCAACAGTTTCGCTGGCTTCATCAGTGCTGACAATCTTCGGCATCGATACAGGCAGTACAAGCACCGTGGTGGCAGATAGTAAAACACCTGTTGCTGACAGTTTAGAAATTTTGATTTCGGTTCTTGGAACCTCTGCAGCCGTTTCGTTTTCTAATAAAATCCAGCCGATCTTTAACAGCCAGTGCAGTGGAGGTTGTCATGGCAGCAATGGCGGATTATCGCTCGCCGCAGGTACAAGCTATTCTCATCTGGTTAACGTACAAGCGCAATCAAGTTGTACGTCCTTGAAACGTGTTCTCCCGAATGAGGCAGCAAATAGTGTGCTCTATAAAAAAGTGTCCGGGACTACCTGTGGAGCTCAGATGCCGCAGGGCAGCATTCTTACTGCAGGCGACATTGCATTAATCCAGGATTGGATTAATCAAGGGGCAACCAACAACTGATACCTATCTCTATTAAATAAACAGCCTAAAGCAAATAATTACTTCAAAGAAATAATTATTTTGTATCGAGAACGGAAAAATAACAGAAAATAAATCCTCGATATTTTAATAGACACCGAGGATCATTGGGCTAACGAATATATTCAAACCTTTTTTAAGGACGATGGGAATCAACGTATATTAATCAACCTTTTGAGCCTTCAAATTTATTTTCCCTTTGTTTGCAAGTCTTGTGAGAAAATAGGTAATACTCTCGCGTGAGAGTTTGAAGTGCTCGGCAATCTTTTCTATCTCATTAATTTTAGTTTCTTGAACGTAATTCAATAGTTCTTCTTCAATCTGAGCAGCCCATTCCTCGAAAAGTTGACGTACTTCAGGAGTTGCAAATGTAGCCAATTCACTCGTTTTACTCATGGATGCCATCATCTTCTTGCACATGTCCCAAGGCATTTCCATCTGTCCTTCTGAACCATCGCTATTTTCCTTTGCAGACTTCATCATCCCCATCTGACCCTTGCCGCCCATCATCATACTCATCATGTTCATCATAGGCGAACCAGTTCCGCCTCCCATCATCGCACCCATCATTTTCGGCATCATGGTTTGCATCATCGCTTGTTTCTCTTCGCCTGTCATCGTTCCCATAAATTTCTCCATCATGTCTCCCATCATCTTTTGCTTGTCTTCAGGCTTTATATCTGCAAAGAATTTGTTCATCATTTGATCCATCATGACACTTTTTTCTTCTGATGTCATATTCCCCATCATGAAGTCCGCCATTTTATCCTTGATACCCATCGTCGACTCCTCCTATGATTATTTATTGTTAAAGAATTTCATCCATTGTTCCCGGCACGTAAACATAGTTTCTCTACCTCGTGTTTTGTTGACGGAGTTGATGAGCAGTTCCGAGAAAATGCCGAGAGCATCGAGCATGCGCACATCCGATAATTCGTAATAGATAAACGGCCCTTCCCGTTTTGTCTTCAGAATATTCTGTTCTCTGAGCACTCGAAGATGGTGCGATGCGAGCGGCTGAGAAAGCCCTGACATTCCAACGATCTCTGAAACAGACCGTCGTTGGTCACCGATGATCCGAATAATCTTCAGCCTGTTTGCATCACCGAGGGTTTGAAAAAGATTTTGTAGTTTTATGCTGTCATCCATATCAATGTATACTTATATAAACGTGTGTTTATATTATAATGAGATAATATTGCTTTGTCAAGTTTTTTCTATTTCAATGTATAACCAGGTAAATTACGAGGTTGATTTAAGAAACGGGCTTCTGATAGAATTTCACTGCTGATCGATTCTTTCTCTTTACAATTCGCTATACGGTTTTATCACTTCTGAAGTATCTCTTCTTTAACCATAAAGAAACATGTACCAAACTGATAAGAACGGGAACTTCGACTAACGGACCTATGACGGTTGCAAACGCGACTTCGAATTGATACCGAAAACTGCGATTGAGACTGCTAACGCCTCATCAGTGAGATTATTCACCAATGACGGGGATACATTTTGGAGGATTTGAAAGCAGGAACAAGCAGGCAGATTTGCCTGCTTGATTTTTAGGAAAAGTGATTGAAGAAATTTTATATACGAAAGTGAACTATGCTAATAAAAAAATCTCGATGTGTTATTGAACAACGAGATTGTGATAAGAATGATCGAATTATGAAAAATATTATTCGGCTGCGAAACTCAAACCGATAGATACTAGACGCAAGCTTTTGATCAACATCCACCCTGAATCTTCTTTTGCACCTTTGCAGCTTTAGGCTGCCTATTCTTCGCATCGGCGATCATCTGGGAAATTGTTGTAGATGCGTTTGCACGAAATGTATTCACATCTGCATCCCATCGACTGCCCGTGGATTCCAATTTTGGAATGAGGATGGTCTTCTGAAAATTTTCCAAACCACCTTGTAGCATAGCGATATTTTCATATCCCAATTCCTGTAAGAGCAATGCCGCAGTCCGGCTATCATTTTCATTTTGTCCAATGACTACTTTGACTATGCGCCGATCAGAAAGAATCGGTGTCAATTCTTTTCCAAACAGGTCTTTTATCTGCACATTGATCGAGCCAGGTAATGCGAGTGCGGCAAATTGTTCAGACAGACGCGTATCCACAACCTGTACGCTGCTTTCCCTGTCGATGATGCGATATGCAAGCTCGTCAGGTGACATGATTTTCACGCTATGTGTTATAGTATATGATGCACTCTGCACTTTTTCTGTCAAATGTGCTTGGCGGGATGGCAGAAACAAAAACACAACACCTAGCAGTATAATGCCAGTACCAGCAATTTTGTGCTTTAATGGTTTGAATTCCAAGGATGGTGCAGAAGATTTATTCGCTCTTTTTTCTATCACCGTCGTTATTGTGAAAGCAGTGACTGCGACGGTAATAAGGATGAATGCAAACAACCCTTGCGAGATACCGAGCGAATCAAATACTGTGATCGGTCCCAGTGCTGTCGATTCATAAAAAGTATGATACAACGGATAGAGTTCACCGAATGCAAAGACGCCCAAAATTCCTCCACCGACAAAGAACATGGCATCGATCTTTCCAATTGCAGCAGCGCAAATCGATGTTCCAGGGCAGTATCCGCCTATGATGAATCCGAATCCCATAATCACTCCGCCAACAATTGCAGGCATCAACCATGTCGGATTCATGTAGATCGATTGAAGGTCGAGGTAACCGAAATACGCCAGCAGTAAGATGCCGCTCATCGCTGTGAGGGCCGCTGTAAAGAACACACGCAGTACAGTGAAGTCATAACCATAGAAAACTCCCGCAAGTTTACGTGAAGAAGAAAAACCGGCTTGCTCCAATACAAAACCGAAACCAATGCCAATGAGCAAGGCAACAATCAAATTTAATTGATCAGAAATAAGTTCAGGTACGAATGGTCCCATGGTCGTTTCTCCTATAGCCACAGCTTACGGAAGAAATAGGCAATCATATATCCGGATCCAAAAATTGCCGTCATGGTAATGAAGCCGGCTGTCGAAAGTACCGCCATACCGGTGAGTGCAGCACCGCTGGTGCATCCACGAGCAAATTGAGCGCCGATTCCAAATAATGCTCCGCCAATTGCTGCAAATATCCAACGCGATATATTCCTAGTGTGCGGACCGCTTTCACTCACGAATTTCAATCTGCCTGAAATCAAACCGGAGAGAAAGCCGCCGATGAGCACTCCGGCTACTTCAAACACCAGCCACGATTTCAATGGACTGTCTTTTCCTGCGCCGACATACGATCCATAAAATGCTGATTGTTCCGCATGTGCAGGAGCAACACCATCAACTGTTGCAACGACAATGCTTTTGATGGCACCGCTGGCACCAAGGCCGCGACCTGTTATAAAAATTGCTGCCAGCAACACAAGTCCTAAAAAGAAACCGGCAAGATACGGATTCATATACTTTGTTTTCATAATCATCTCCTCGTCAATTTTTCTTCGTTTTATCAGATGATGTGTGTTCATGGTCAGGCAATTCCTCGTATCCTGTGAGCATCGCTTTCAGATTGGAAGTGATGGTATGTCCAGTGGTAATAAGGTAGAGATGTGCAATGAAGAAACATACCAAGAAAAATGCACCAAGCGTATGCAAGGTTGCCACCACTTTTAATCCGGCGATATTGAGGCTAATTACTTCGTATCGCTGCGGATATCTGTAAAACATATACACGAGACCGCTGAAAACCATCAATGGTATCACGATCACTTTCAACCCGGCATAGACAATCTTTTGAAGAGGATTCAATTTGCTCAGTACCGTTTTCTTTGTAGGGTGCGGTGCATTACGAAATATTCCAAGAATGTAATACTCCATCTGTGCACGAAGGTATTTTCGTGTAGGCAAGTATTGGCGCCATTCACCCGTCGTGACGTGCCAGAAAATAGCAAAGACAATTAAAACCAGAAATGCTATTGCAGCACTGTTATGGAGTTTTACGGCTTGCTCGAATCCGAAAAAATGAATACTGCCATGAATTTCAAATCCCGTGAACCCGAGAAAGATAATCAATAGTGCCTGCATCCAGTGCCAGAAGCGTTCGAAGGATTTATAGACATATTCACGTTTCATGTATTTTTCTCCTTCTGCTTTCGCGATGCTGCTATGCGCACACCGCCATGAATCAGCACACCAGCAAGTGTGATCAGAATTAATCCAGTTCCAAGATATTCTACCCAGGAAATATAATCTCTTCCAGGGATGTAGAATCCGGTAAGAGAAGCGATTCGCCCATTATTGCGTGTGTGGCATTCTGCACACGGCACGGTTTTGATTTTCGGTGAAATCATATGATTCACCGGCCAAGTCATTTCAGTTTCTATAAAACCGTACTTACCGCTATAGGGAAGGTTAATTAATTTCATTCCTTCTTCAGATGCCCTGTTCCAATCGAACTCTTTCCAGTATCCACCATCCCCTTTTTTTGTTGAAAAGGTTTTCGGCTGAATAAGGTATTTGTTCTGCAGGTCATAAATTTGTTTCGCACGATGTATTTTCACCGGAACAATCTTTGAATCAGGATCATCATAGCTCCCATATAACGTATTGAGTTTTACCGGTGCCGAAGGGTTTATCGTATCACCAACCAAATAGTGCGATGCGGTTCCGTTGAACCAGATATATTCCGGTTTCAGATTCTTGCCCCAAACAAATGACCCTTTGATGGACATATACACATCGACGCCGTTAGAATCAGTTTCTTCGTACGGCTTTCCGTCCTTTAATTTTCCCGCTGTTGACCAATCCCAATGCAATTTAGTTGGATTGACCTTAGCGTATTCAGGAATATGACAGGCCTGGCAGGCCACTTTTAACGTATGCTTATTCAGAACATCATCTGCATGCGGAAGGGTTGTATGGCATTGCTCGCATTCGACGCGGTTGCGGTTCATGGAAGAAACGGAATACATCTTGCCGAGCATCTGATGTTTGCGTGCGGTATGGCAATCCACGCACTGCATATCTTCTCCGTCCGACGCCATATGCACATCGACATCGCGCGAGGGATCGAAGAGCGCGTTTTCAAGGTCGCCGTGCTTCACATTATTTCCACCGCCGCCGAAGAAATGGCATGTTCCGCAATTCGCGCGCATCGGTTTTCCGACATGCTGAGCGACATTTGCTAAATTCACCGAAGCGTCGGGCATGCCGGCTCCGCCAACTGCTTTTATGTATTTGTTGCTATTATCATGGCATGCAAGGCAGTCAACATTCAGCGGATTCTTAAAATCAAATTTCTCATCTCCCCAGCCGTATCCAATATGACATTTGTTGCAGCTTTGTTCATTGCCGGAAATGCCGATACAAAAATTGTTCAGAATATTTTTCTTGCCGAGCGTTCGTATTCCTTTTCCTTCCACATACTCCTGTCGTTCCCAATTCCAATGACTGGATTGCATCACTTCTTTGTGGCGTTCGTTATGGCAAGCAATGCATGCAAAAGTGACTTCCTGCGGTTTGGAAAAATGTTTTTTGAGCTGCGAAAATTGTGTGTGGTCGACAGAGGGTGTTTCTTTCTGACGGTATTTCTTGCGCAAGGTCGTAAGCGGTGTTGTTGGTGTGCCATGATCAGATAGAGTCAACATGACAGTCAACGAAAACACAAGAACACCAAGCCCGACGCTGATAATCGTTTTATTCATGTGAATGGATTCCTTGTTTTAAGAGGAAGAATCTTTTCGCTCAGAGACACTGAGTGATCGTTGAATCAGTTTCTTTATATTCCCGCAATCAGATGAAAGTTGATACACTTTACATAACCGGCATTCGCGTGTTGCACAATCGGTGTTCTTTTGTTCGAAGGTCCAGCACCCGGCATTGTGTGAGCCGTATGCAAGGCAGTCATTTCGTTTTTCCGGAGGACAACTCACCATTTCCCAGCAAGGTATCAGAGAATGAATCTTACGAATACCTTCCATACTGATCTTCTGTTCGTTGATGGCGTTGCGAATACATCGAATACGTTCTATATCATCTTCCGTGTAGATACGCTGATTGCCAGCACTTTTTTGAATGAGCATTAATCCGCGTTCTTCATAAAGCCGGAGTATTTGGGCTGACACCCCAAGCAATTTGGCAACTTTACCAATAGAATAGACTGTCGATTCTTTTGTCTCGGTTTTCATAGTTACATTTATAATTAGCAACTATTGTACCGTGTAAAAACCTCGAAAAAAGAGAATTATTAGCAAATCGCATTAAATTTTATGCAGATATTGAAATCCGTTTAGAGCGTATTGTCAAAAAATGGAAAGATGTAGGTTGGGTGAGTTAACGCATGATTTTACCAGCGTTAGGCAATCAGATGATTAATCTAAACAACACCATATGCAGTAACTGAATTGTTTCCACAGAAGAGAAGCCCGCTTGTTTTACAGCTGTAAGAATTTCTTCTGATTTAAGACGGTGTTCTAAGGGTGGGCCACTTTCTTCCTGTTTGTATGGCCATTCAAGGACGCAGACTTTTTGCTTTGCTACACGTTTGGATTCGGAAAGTGCTTTAACAATATTGTCCGATTCGTGCAGGACATGGCCCAAGAAAACGAGATCGACTGATTTGTCTTTAAATGGTATTTCCTCAATTGTACCTTGTTGAAATTTTCCGGCAGGGACAAAGTCCTTTGCTGCCTTTAACATTTCTGGATTCGGATCAATCCCTGTTACATTCATTCCTCTTTTTGAAAATGCTTCTGCAAATATTCCGCTTCCTGTTCCCACATCCAACACATTTGTCGCTTGAATTCCTTCAAGACACAGGTCGACAACCCGTTCTACTTCGAGGAGTGCAAGGCGTTGCGGGGTTCGAAGGCGTTCTATTTCTCCATGAAATCTGCGTTCGTGCATATCGTCTCTCGAATAAAATTATTTCTTACTCCAATAGTGCGTTACTTTAGCTTGCATGTATTGCGCAAGTGCCAAACGGACAATGCTGCTTGTACATTCACTTTCAAATTTATTATATGCTTTGCTTGCAATCTGTTCCGCTTCTACTTTGGATCGAGCATCGCGTATGCTCTTTTCAATGCTAGAGCAATGTTTCGTAATGAGTTCAGATTGTCGTATCTGATTGAGGTGCAGAAATTGTTGCTCGTTGATGAGCTCTTCATTCTGTATCATTTTTCAATTACTTTCCAAAAATCATCTTCAGTCCAACAGCTACAAGAAATACACCAAATATTTTTCCGAGCATATCGTTTGATATTCCTATCGCATAGCGCGCACCGAGTAAGCTGCCGACAATAAAGCCAGCTGCGATAAATGCTGCTACCTTTAAATCCACAAAACCGTGTTGATAATATGTCCATGCTGCAAGAAGACCAATTGGAGGAACGAGAAGTGCAAGTGTCGTTCCCTGTGCCTGCTGTTGTGAAAAACCAAAAAGAAATACAAGTGCGGGAACAAACAAAATGCCGCCGCCTATCCCTACAAGTCCGCTAAGAATGCCAGCGGCTAAACCTAAAAGCAGATATGAAATTATATTTCCCATAGTTATGGAGTCCTTTTTATCGCTGGTGAATATTCCCTTGTCAATTAACAAGAGAAAAGTGATAAAAACAAGAACCGTCCAATACGTTAGATAACTTGAGACTGTCTCTTTGATTTCATCCTGTTAAGATGATATTGAACAGAAAGAATCAAAGGACACTGCCTGCCGAAATCTGTGAGGCCAAGAAAGAGTGCAGCACCTGAACCGATCAATAAAAAATAATTCCTGGGGATTCCCAGAAGAAAGAGAACGATCCCAAGGAAACCAATTCCCTTCAACACATTTCTGACAATGATTCGTTGCTGCACTTGGTTTCCTTTAAGCATCTTTCTTTTTTATTGTCGAAAGCTTCAACGGCAGATACAACGGGCAGAACCCGATTGCACTTGTCAATAGAAATATGACTGCAAGGATACCAAAAATTATGGCTAGTGTACCACTGATTTGACCTGTAAAGTACAGAACCGCTATAACTGCAGCAACAAGAATACGAACACCTTTGTCGATGGAACCCATATTTCGTTTCATGATATTGCTCCTTTATGTATGTAAACGGTTTATAGATAGGATGCCGGCAGACTGGAAAGGATTCGTGTATTAAAAATTTTTTCTAAGAAAGATGAATCGTTTTCATTTCACCATCATCTTATCTGTAACAAAGATAATGTAATAAATTAACAAAGGAGAACAACCATGTCAGAACATCTCAACAAAGAAACCTTCCGCGATAAAGTCTTTAATTTTGAAAAGAATAAAGAGTGGAAATATGAGGGGAATCTTCCAGCACTCGTGGACTTTTGGGCGCCGTGGTGCGGGCCGTGCCGTATGGTAGGTCCGGTCATTGATGAACTTTCCAAAGAATATGCCGGGAAGGTAAATTTCTATAAAGTGAATACGGAAGAAGAGCAAGAGCTTGCAGGCATGTTCGGTATTCAAAGTATTCCCTCGCTGCTCTTTATTCCGCTCAATGGAGAGCCGAAGATGGCGTTGGGTGCCTTGCCGAAAAACGAATTGAAAAGAATTATTGACAGTGATTTGATAATATCCAACCAAGAAGCAGCGGTAGTTCAATGAAATCACTCATTCTTCGGCTGAAAGAATACTTGGCAGGATCAATCTGGCGAAAGCGGATACTGTTTTCTCTTATCGGGGCTTTAGGAGGATACGCATACTATTACTATATCGGATGCAGTACCGGCACATGTCCAATCACACGCAATCCCTGGATAAGCACTGCATATGGCGCAGGTATGGGACTTATCTTGACAATTGGGGAACGTAAGAAACAGCAGTTGTGATTTGACAACAATGCTTTGTCGCATTTGCTATCGCGGTTGTCCTTCCACTGCCTTGACGTTGTAAATAAGAACCGCTTTTAATTTTGTTGGACAGCTTGCATGGGACAATAACTGACACAATCCATACATTCAGCACATTTGCTTTCATCAATAACAGGCAAGCCTTTACCTTCTTGAGATATTGCTTCCATGGGACAAATGTTCAAGATAGGACAACGATGGTTCTGCGGACATACATAAGAATTTATTGTAAGTGCCATAATATAATTTTCAATATTGGAGAATCCATAGTTCTAATTCAAGTGTTCAGTAATAGGATGCAGAGTTGGGCGAAAAGGGTTCATCTAAAAGAAAAAGAATTATGAGAAGTAGAAATTGAGCGGAATGCTGCAACTACAGCAGGTAATTATTTCTTCGCTATCATCAATGACAAACCAGCCATTAACTTCTTGTGGGATTGTTCTGAAATGCCAGGAACAGGGCAATTTCGATAAAGAAATACGGTTTTTTTAAGTGACTCTAATTGCGACGTGCATTTTGGACAGGTTTGAAGATGCTTTCTGATTGCGCGGCATTTTCTGGAATTCAGATGTTCGTCCAGATTCTCGCAGACATATTTTGCCACTTCGCTACAATGTAGTTTGTTTACAGTTTTCGTTTTCATACTTCCATATACTCCTGTAATTGCTCGCGTAAGAACACGCGTGCACGACGAAGCCTGGATTTTATTGCCGGAATAGAAACCTTGAGAATTTTGGCAGCTTCTTCCGAAGATCGTCCTTCAACATCGCGCAAAATGAAAACAATCCGCTGTTCCATTGGTAATTTCAGAATAGCAGTGTCGAGAAGCTCACGGAGTTCCTTGTTCACCACTTCATCCTGCGGCGTCTGTGTTAACGAAACAAGTGTCTGAAGCGGTGCTCCATCGCCTTGAAGTTCTGAATCTTCCTGTGCGTTCTCTGGAGATTCAATTGAAACAGATGATTTGTCCAGCTTAGTTTTTCTTCTCTTCATCAGACAATTATTCGTAACGATCTGATAAAGCCACGTACTGAACTTCGCCTTTCCATTGAACTGATCAAGTTTCCGATAAACATTCACAAATGTATCTTGAAGAGTCTCTTCAGCCTTTTCTTCATTGCGACACACTTTGTAGGCAAAGCTATAGACAGTTGATTCGTATTTCTTTACCAGCAATGAAAACGCGCGTTGATCTCCATTTTGCGCTTTCTGAACCAGTTCCGATTCGTTATCAACATTCTGAATTTGTTCTATTTTCATATACTTAAAAGATATGGAAATATCGAGTACTATACTACTCCCCGTCATTGATCCAGATTGAGTGATAATTGAGCAATTTATTGTACTGCAAAGTATTTTTTCCTAAACCTCAGTGCAACATTTACCAGCCCTATAAGCGCGGGCACTTCCACCAAGGGACCAATCACGGTTGCAAATGCTGCTTGTGAATTTATTCCGAACACCGAAACGGCCACAGCAATGGCTAATTCAAAATCATTACTGCCGGCGGTAAATGCCGTAGTTGTTGATTTTTCATAACCAGCTCCCATCTTCTTTGCAATAAAGAAAGTAATAAAAAACATACCGGCAAAATAAAACAAGTATGGGATAGCAACTCTTACGACATCAAGCGGCAATTCGACAATCTTTTCACCTTTGAGCGAGAACATCACAAAAATGGTAAAGAGCAATGCAATGGGAGTAAGAATCGAAATTTTCGGGACAAATGTTTTGTGATACCATTCTTTATCTTTAATCTTAATCAGGCTTGCGCGGGTTATCATTCCGCCAAAGAATGGTATGCCAAGATAGATAAGAACAGTAACAGCAATTTCCCTAATAGATATTTCTACAAGTGCTCCTTTGAATCCAAAAAGCGGTGGTAATACGGTGATAAAAAAGTAGGCATATACTGAATAGAGAAATACTTGAAAGATAGCGTTGAAGGCAACAAGCCCGGCGGCAAGCTCAGAATCGCCTTTTGCCAGATCATTCCACACCAGTACCATGGCAATGCAACGCGCAAGTCCTACGAGAATGACACCAATCATCATCTCTGGTTTATCAGGCAAGAACACAAGTGCAAGAATAAACATAACCAACGGACCGACAATCCAGTTTTGGATTAATGATAATGAAAGCAGTTTCACATTTTTGAAGACGACAGGCAGTTCTTCATATTTCACTTTTGCAAGCGGAGGATACATCATGAGAATTAATCCGATTGCAATGGGGATGTTTGTTGTGCCGGAGCTTAACGAATCCCAGAAACCAGCAATGTCGGGGAAGATAGATCCGGCTGCTACCCCCAAAAACATTGTAATGAATATCCACAGGGTCAGATACCTGTCAATGAATGATAACCTTTTCGATACTTGTTCCATTGCGATAGCCCTTAATTCGTTTTTAGATTTTTAGTATAAAAAGAGTTGAAATTATGTTTTATTTGGTCGCGTACTTTTCTGAATACAGAAAGAACTTCCTCTTCTGTTCCGGTTGCTACTGCGGGATCGTCGAATCCCATATGCAGACGATGTGTGACTTTGCCGATGAAAACTGGACAGGTTTCTTTTGCGTGATCGCATACCGTTATCACATAATCAAAAGAATCGTTTAGAAATTGATCCACGAGTTTGGTTTTGTGCGATGAGAGATCGATGCCAACTTCTTTCATCACTTGAATCGCTTTGGGATGAACCTTTTGCGCGGGGTTCGTGCCGGCAGAATATACCTCCAAGTTTGGATCGAATGACTTGAGGAATCCCTCCGCTATCTGGCTTCGGCAAGAATTACCGGTACAGAGAATGAGTATTTTCATTTTATTTCCAACCTTATTATGTTTACTAAACTTGAGTCAGCATTTATACGCTACGCTAGGACATTGTTCCTGAATAGCAAATCCGATGCCTTTTGAATCATTGCAATACCTTTTATTTCCGATTCCAGAAGGGGCATCACGGTAACCGGCAATCGAAACCTTTCCTTTATTTCTGCAAGGTATTTTTCCTGCATTATTCTTCTTTTGATGAAATATTTATTTGTGCAGTATTCCGGATCAAGCACTTGATTCGCAACAATGAACTGAGTTTGAATCCCGGCTTCTTTCAAATCAAGCATTGCGCGGTAGGCCTCAACGACCGGCGTTGATTCCGGATAGACAACAAATGAGAATATGGACCGTTCGGAATCTTTCATCCTTGCGATAACTTTATCAAACCTTTTTTGAGTGACTGATTTCGCATCCTGACTTTTTTGATTCGTCGTCACCATCAGGCTGACCTGATCGCTATAATCAAATGGAAGTTCAAGTAATCGCAGAGTATGTCCGGTTGGAGCTGTATCGAAAATAACAAAGTCATACTCATCACTTTCCACATAGCTCATAAATTTATCGAATGCCGCCATTTCTTCCGTACAAGGGGATTCCAGTTCTTCTTTAATGGCTATCATCATATCTTCAGAATACTTGGATTTTGATTCTTCAATAATCCTTTGCTTGTATTCTATCGTCGCTTTTTCCTGGTCTACGATGACAGACCAAAGATGGGGAACGCCCTCCACCTTTTGAATTTTGTCAGTGATATGCTGTTCGAGCACTTCGCCAATATGCGAAGCCGGATCGGTGGTTAAAAGAAGGGTCTTGTGGCCTTCTGATGCGAATTTATACGCTGTCGCCACAGAAATTACAGTTTTCCCGACTCCACCCTTTCCCGTGAAGAATATTGATTTGGTTTTGCCGTTTGGCTTAATTATTTCGTCAATTGAATCTGCTTCAAATTCTTTGAAGTGTGTTTTTACCAATTCGCCATTACCGAGGGAGTAGGTCTGATCAGTGGAATTGGCAAATAAGTCCCGCTCAATATTTAGTATTCTTTCCAGGCCTTTAATCTCACCGTCGCGCTGATACATTTTTCTGATCTTCAGCGGAAAATCGGACTGAATGATTTTCATATACTTCTGCTGCATTTCATATCTGCTCTTGAAGAACGGATGCTCGCATACTGCCTTCGGGAGTATACCATTAATAATCAATTCAACATTTTTAACACCGATTTCCTTTAATTCATTTGATGATCGTTTTGTCTCGTAGACGGACGTTTCTTCAGGCTGTAGAACAAACATAAAGGTCGTTCTCTTTGCATCACCGAGAAGTCGAGTAGCTTCATCATACTTCACTTTGTTTTCCTGGATAGAGGCAACGGGACCGATGCAAGTATTGCCCTCACCTTTTGCGCTTTCTTCGATGTGCTTGCTCCAATCCACAGGTAATTCAAGAAGGCGGATTGTATGTCCGGTAGGTGCAGTGTCAAAAATGACCGCGTCATACTTCTCGCCTTTGCCCTCTTTTTCAGCGACCATGAAATCGACGAATCGATCGAATGAGGCAATTTCCGTTGTGCATGGAGAATTAAATTGCTCCTCCAAGACCACCATGACGCTTTCGGGCATAACGGCTCGCATGGGCGAGAGTATTCTTTCGCGATATTCTTCAGTCGCTTTATCCGGGTCAATTTCCATTCCCCAAAGATTATTCATCAAGGGTGTAATTTTATGTCCAATCTCTGTTTCAAAGACATCGGCCAGATTACTCGCCGGATCGGTCGTAACTATTAAGGTTCTTTTACCTTCATTTGCATAGTGAACGGCTGTTGCACAAGCCATCGTTGTTTTACCTACGCCACCTTTACCGCTGAAGAAAATATATTTTGTGTTATTCATTTTATGATATCAGATTCATTCGAATTATGTTTTATTATTTATCTTTTACAAATTTCATAAACTCATCATACGATGGATATGATTTTTCTTTTACTACCTTGCCATTCATGAGAGTAATCGGAAGTATCTCAACACCGTTTGTTTGGAGACGTTTCATGACTTCCGGCTGCTGCATAAACTTCTGCCCTTGCTGGCTGAGTAAATATCTTTCTATGTGCACTTTTCCATCATATTCTTTTTTAATTTTTAATATTGCTTCACTAATATCCAGCAGTGCAGGATCAATATCCGGCCCGCATAATCCGCTTGGGCAGCACATGGGCGGATCAAAGATTTCGATTTGAATTAATTTAATTTGTTGCATTGTCATATTTCATTCTCCTAACATCTCATACTATTTACAGCAATTTTGGATTCGAAAACCACCCTTCATACACGAGAGAAAATCCTGAACAAGCTTTGAAAGCCGTTCCAGCTTCTCCGTGTTGATTGAATAACAAGACATTGTTCCCTTCTGTTCTCGGATCACAAGATTTAATTTGACTAAAACCGATAAATGCTGCGATACTGTTGCCTGAGCAAGAGGAAGTGCTTCAACAAAATTTGCACAGCTACACCCTTTAACACTGGCGAGCTGCAACAAAATTGCTACCCGCGCAGGATGTGAGAGACTTTTCGCTAATGACGAAAGTTCTCTGTCATATCCATAAAATGTTTTAACTTTTTGCTGTGCCATAATTCATGCATCCTTTCAGCGTAAATTAAACAGAGCGTATCTCTCCATCAACGATTTTGACAGACCGGTCTGATAGGTTTGCCAAGTTTGGATCATGTGTAACCAGGACAACGGTCTTTCCTTTTTTATTCACTTCTTTAAGAATATTTATTATTTCGGAAGCTGTACCTGGATCAAGATTACCTGTAGGTTCATCCGCCAATATTAAATGCGGATTTTTTACCAGCGCCCTTGCCAAAGCGACGCGCTGTTGTTGTCCCACGCTCAATTCGCTTGGAAGATGTTCGAGACGTTCCGACAAACCCATCCGATTCAAAATGCTTAGGATATCTTTTCCATTCCTGCCATTTGGAGCAGACAAGCTCAAAGATATTTGAACGTTGTCATAAACATTCAAATACGGCAGCAAATTAAACGTTTGAAACACAAAACCAATGTTTTGTGCGCGCCAATCTGCTCGTTTATTTAACTTCCACTCATAGATAGGATCGTTCTTCCAGAATACTTTTCCAGACGTTGGCGAACTCATGCCTCCCAGCGTGAGGAGCAGTGTGCTTTTTCCGGAACCACTTGGGCCGATAATGCTCAAGAATTCACCTTCTTTAATTTCAAGTGAGATATTCTTCAGCGCTTGAACCTTTGTATGCCTGCCCGTAAAAACCTTATTGATATTTTCGACTTTTATCATGAAATCAATCCTCTTGCATAATGACATGTGGATCTACTTTGGTCGCCCTGATTATCGGTAAAATACTCGCGATGAGAGAAACGAGTATTGAAACAAGGATCCCATACACGGCTAGCATTGGTATAGGAAGCACTGGAATATCCGCCAGCCTCGGCCCCAGGACAACTGCAATGAGTGTTCCCACAATGTATCCGATAATTCCGCCTGCAAGACCTATGAGAAGGGATTTGAGTAAAAATAGTTTGACGATCCAACCCGGCGTTGCTCCCATAGCCATGAGAATGCCTATTTCGCGCCGTCGTTCATACACATTTGCAAACATATAATTTGCGATGGTGGCACCGCCAATGATGACAATAATAATCAGCAAAAGAAGAGATAAATTATTCATCATATTATTGGTATTGATTTGCGTGCTTACGATTTGCGTAATAGTAACAACTTTGGCATCGGGCAACAGTTTGTTCAGTTTTTGAATAAGTCCTTTGGAAATCTCAGAACAGCAACCTACGATTTCAATGACATTTAAAGCAGACTTGCGGTTATTCAGATTTTGAACAGTGTGGAGATGTGCAAAGATTCTGTTGTCATCCACTGTGCCGGTTACTGGCAGCACTGCATTGACAAAGAATGTTTGTTTTAATATGCGAAGGGAATCTCCTTCTTGCAGTTTTAGCTTTTGTGCAATATCGCAGCCTACCAGAACAGCATTCCCTGATAAATCTTCGATCACACGTTTTCGCACCTGAGTTTTCTTAGAGTCAGTCAGGCCGGGGATATTTGGAACGGTTCCGCATCCTTCCGGTCTGGAAAAAACTCCCAAAGCTCCCTGCCAAGTGGCCTTCGACTTAAATTCATTTTTCGGCATAATTCCTGTAAGGACTGTTTTCTGTCCATTGACTTCGACCGGAACGCTCAGTTTAGGAGAGAGATTATCAAGACCTTGAATATCCGAATTGATTAAAACGTCCACATAGCTTTCCGGAATTTCTTCTTCCTGAAAATCGGCACTGTAGTAATCCTGTACCGTCGCTGATTTAGGCAGGATGAGAACATTAGCCCCCAGAGCATCCAATTCTCTCGATACCGCTTTTTCTGAATAGACGCTAATGTTCTTGATGCCTACAATAACAGCAATGCCAAGTGTAATCGCAGTTAAACTGGTTACTAATTGGTTTCCGCGTTGAAATGTTTCCTTAAAAACTAATTTTCTTATTTTCATTTTTTACTCTTCCTACTTCTTGGAACCACAGCAACTACCACCGGAACACGAGGCTAAACCAGCAATAAGAGTTTCCTTGGTTATTTTTCCCTTAAATACACCGCCAATTTTATTCGGCGGGACAATCATAACGGTAGAGGCTTCTGTTGATGTGTTCTCTACTTTACACTGCGTGAGAAAGTCTTTTATATTACCCTCACTCGGATCCTGCTTAATGATATCCACATAGCCAGCGACACGTGTATCTTTAGAGAATTCTACAGCGACATTTTCCACTTCGGTATTTAACGTTGTATTCTTATTCTGAAGCAATATTAATGCGATTTTACCTGACTGAACTGTTTTTAAAATATTCATAATCAAATTTGGGACCATACAATCTGTAAGCTGTTTCTCCGTGGCTTTTTGAGGGAAGCCGCCCGTTATCGCACCGTTGGGTGCGAATACAAGGAGAATGGGAAGTGGCGCTTGATTAATGCCATATTTTTGAATCACATCCGATTCCTTGCTATCAGTTGTCATGGCTTCATAAGTCTTTATCGGTTTGACCGATTTTTTTACGAAGGCCTGAACGGTCTTCCGCATTTCTTGGTAAGAATCGTCTTTCTTTTCATAAAACATTATATACAGGTAATCGCCATTTTGCTGAGCCTGTGCAATTGCCTTATTTGCTGATTCGGGTGCAGAAGAACTTTTCCCCATTGTCTGCTTTTGAGTTTTTGAACGATTTGCCGTTTGTGAATTAGCAGAATCACTCATACAGATTAAAATGGTGACTAGGGCAAAGACGATCATTATTGATCCAATGTTTTTAGAATTCAAGTAACGTACCATCAGTTGATTCTCCATTTAATATTGTTTTCATAATCAAACATTAGCTACTCCTATCCACAGCACGATGGTGGCGCAGCTGCAGAGGCAAAATCAAATCTCAATATTTTACTCAGTACATCGTTGCATTCATGCAATCGGTTCACCATTACTTGACGTGTTTGAGTATAGGTCGATGTGACAGGGTGCGAGTTGAGTTTTTTTTGAAGTGCGCGCACATCGTCAATTTCTTCTTGTGTAATTGTTCCATGAGATTGCTTTGATTGGGCCATGGTCTGTTTCTCACCGAACTGCTTCCGGACTTCGCGCAATTCAGGATTTCCTTGAAATTCAGCTTTCGCTTTCACAAAGGCTTTCATCTCGTGGGAATTTATCAGAGCATTCACAAACAGTTCGGCATCAGTTTGAAGTTGTGTATTTAACATTGTCATCTCCTCTTCTATCCACAGCACCCACGCTGGGGTTTGGACAATCCGGAAAAATCCATATTGAGCTTTTCGCTGATAAATTCATTCAATTCTCTGAGCAATGGAACTAGATTTTCCTGAGCAGCAAAATATGCCGTGAGCGTCTGATTTGACTCGATTAATTTCTTTATTTGTCTGACCTGCTGCATTGCCTCTTCGGTTGAACTTTTTAATCGCCACATCAATTGAAGCGCTTGCTGAGCTTCCTCATGTTTTTTAAGCAATGCCTGAGCTTGGAGGTCGTTCTGGAAACGTTTTTCTGCATCACTATATGCTTGATACTCTGCCGTTTCAACAATGGCATTGCCAAGTTTAAGCGCAGCATTATTAATATCTATTGTGCTTACTTCCTTCTGCTTTTCAGTCGTATGCATACTGTATTGATCTCCATCTTTTATCATTTACTCTTCGGCTGTAAGTATTCGTTCAAGCTCTTGTGCAATAGTACGCTCTGAAAGTTTACCGCCATTCTGAATGAGCTTACCATCGACAGTTACAAAAGGAGGAGCCTGACCTTCCTTGAGCAAATTCATAATATTCTCAAACTTGAACGATTCCGGTGAATATAATTCAACATACACCGTGCGGACATTCTCTCCATACCTCGATGCAAGCCGGCGGCCAATCAGGTCTGCCGCTGCTTTCCACGTTTTGGCTGGATCGCATGCTTTCATCGGCAAACCAAAAATGTGGACTGTCGCCATTTCGCACTCAGCAACAATTCCCGCCACTACAGCAGCTTGAACCACCACCGGTCTTTTGATTCACCTGAGAACCAGTGAGGATTGAAAAGCCACCGAATACCTGTTCAATCTTACTGCTTCCACACTTTTCGCATGTGATAGAAGCTTCGCGGTCCTTTCGTTCCTTATCCGCAACTGTCAAGAAAGACTCAAATGTGTACCCACATTCTTTACAATGAAATTCATATGTTGGCATGGTATTCCTCTTTGATTATCGTTGATATTACTGTTCTTTTCGTCCGCTCTGAAGAAGCTCGTCTGCTAATTTATAAATATCTGCAATAGGGCGTTCTTTTACCTTTTTAGAAAGCGCAATTGCTTCAGAAACATCATCTATATTACAGCCTGCCTTCATTGCTTCCGCAAAATGATAGCGCAGGCATGGCAGACAGTTTCCCCCGATAGATGCCCCAATGGCAATCAATTCGCGAATTTGTGTATTCATAATAGATGATTGAGGCATATTATTGAGCTCCTACGAGTGCAGGCATTAGATGAGGCTTAAGAACGGAGTACGTTGTGCAGCATCCACGCTGAATATTTTTGGCAAGGAGCTGAGTGTCGCGTTGCGCCACTGGATTCGCCTTCAGTCCGGCAGCAATTGACTGTAATAATTGTCGTTGTTCAGCACTCTGAGACTCCGCGATAGAATAGAGCATCCAAAGTCCTTGCTTACGGTACTTTACGAGGCCTGCTTTGCGGAGATATGAAAGATGACGGGAGACCTTTGTTTGAGAAAAACGAAGAGTTTTCTCAATATCACATACACACAACTCATCCGATGCAAGAATGAGATAATAGATCCTCAACCGAGATTCATCGGAAAGTGTCTTAAATATTTTAGATAGGTTTTTCATCTGTATCCTCTATATTTGCTTAGACAAATATATATATTTGTATAAACAAATGCAATATTTAAGCCGTTCCCTCTTTATAAAATATTTTAAAATTGGAAGAACGGATTCTTATACCGGATTCTCAAATGCGGCTGCGATCTTTTTCATGGCTTCTTAGGTCGGCATATTACGCAGGCAATAGTCAATGCCATTCTTTAGAGTTGTCGATTTGCATACCTTACTCCTTGTTCTGCTTTTCAATAAACTTGCGATACTCCCGAAACAAAGCGTCTTTGTAATCAGATTCTGTTCCGGGTGAAATATAATTTCCATAATCTTTGACCAACTGAAGGAGTTCGGTTTTAAGTTGCTCTTCATCCTTAATACCTGAAACGTAGATATGCTTCAGTGTTTCTTCCAAACCAATAATTCCTGCATCAAAGTTTCCAACATTAATTATCTTTGCTATCGGTTTTATACAACAAGATTTTGACATGTTTCTATATCTTCTCTTTTATGAAGAATATAATGTATAGATACCTCCGAGCACCACAAGGAAACCGGCAACACGTTTTGTCCAAAGAACTGTGTTTGATTTATTCGTCCAATCGAGATACGACTGAATGCGAGAAGCAAGTCCACCGGCAGTAACAATGACCCCGCAATGTCCCACACCGAAGGCAAGCAAAAGCAAACCGGCTGCAATTGTATTTGTTGTAGAAAGTTGGAATACAACACCGAGCACCGGAGCCATATATGCAAATGTGCAGGGCCCTAAAGCAATGCCGAAAACCAGACCAAGCACTAATGCTGATAATAATGGAGAACGAATTCCCATCGGTCTCAATCCAACATTTGTGTCGGGAAGGCGAATAATATCCATTAAATATAATCCGACAACAAAAAAGATTATTGCGACAAACCATTTGCCATAGATACCGACATCGCCCATAATGCGTCCCAAAGCTGCTGTAATAATTCCTATGACGGCAATGGTGATAAAGATACCAAGAGAGAAAATAAACGAGAGAAGAATTCCGCGAGACATTTTCTTTTCACCTTGCGCTGTAAGAAATCCGATAATGAGCGGGATGCTGGAAAGATGGCAAGGACTAAGAAGGATGCTCAGGATTCCCCAGACAAAAGAGGCAAGCAGTGCAAGCGAATAACTGCCATAGAGAGCTTCTGTTAACGATGTGAAAAGAGATTCCATACATTATCCTTTATCGTTAGATTTAGGTTTTAGACCTTTCGATTGCAGGAACGCATCAATGTCCTTCTCCGGGAAAAAACCTTCATGCCGCATAAGCTCATTGCCCTTGGAATCCAGAAATACCTGTGTGGGTATCA
Source organism: Ignavibacteriales bacterium (assembly GCA_026390575.1). Classification (NCBI taxonomy): domain Bacteria; kingdom Pseudomonadati; phylum Ignavibacteriota; class Ignavibacteria; order Ignavibacteriales; species Ignavibacteriales bacterium. Next base: position 154,683 of record JAPLFR010000015.1, on the reverse strand, counting down.
AACGGATCTTATACACCTGTGCAAAATGCGATTGGTCTTGCTGCCAGACATCATAAAAAATTATCTTGACCTGGCTTCCATATTTTTCTTCGATGGATTTCATAACAGGCTGCATAGCTTTGCAAGGAATGCATCTGACAGAACCAAGCTCGATAAATGTAACAAGAGGCTTTGTAACAATTTTGCTCGAATCTTTTAGAGCTGGCACTGGCTTCGCTCGTTTAATCGATTTCTTTGATTGAGCAATTGCAAATGTGCAAACCATAATACTGAGTAAGAGAGTTACAATGATCTGTTTCTTCATACATGCTATCCTTTCATCCATTCAAGAAGTTGAGTGTCTTTAGGTATAGATCCGACACTTTTCAATACTCCATCGATCACTAAACCGGGAGTTGCTAAAATCCCGAATTTTATCATCTCTTGAATATCGGTCACTTTTTCAACTTCTATAGGTAGTTGATGTTTTGCGACTAATTGACGAACTCGTTCTTCAAGCGTTTTACACTTCGTACAGCTCGACCCGAGAATTTGAACTTTCATAACATCTCCATTTTTTAGTACACAATATTAAAGAGATAGCCTACGATTATGATACCGACAGCCACGACACCGACAAAAATGGAGATCAGTTTCAATTTGAGGACTTTTCGGAGAATGATCGTTTCCGGCAGTGATAATCCGATAACCGCCATCATAAATGCAAGTGTCGTTCCAAGTGATGCTCCTTTTTCGAGCAGGGCATGAACGATGGGGATTATTCCTGCCGCATTGGAATAGAGCGGGACACCGATAATAACAGCGATGGGAACCGACCACCATGCTGATTTGCCCATGAGTCCGGCCATAAAATTTTCCGGTACATATCCGTGAATACCGGCACCGACACCGATACCAACGAGAAGGTACGGCCAGACTTTCCCGACAATGTCCTTCACCGCATCATATCCGAATTGAATCCTATCACGAAATGTTAATTTCGCTTCTTCAATCGCATTCGGATTCGAATGGATTTGATACACCCAATCTTCCACCAAGTGTTCTACTTTCAAGCGGCCGATCACATAACCGGCGGTAATGGCTATGACCAATCCCGTGCTCACATATAATAATGCCGTTTGCCAGCCGAACAATCCAAAGAGCAATACCACAGCAATTTCGTTAATCATAGGAGCAGCAATCAGAAATGAAAATGTGACTCCCAGAGGCACACCAGATTCTACAAATCCGATGAAGAGTGGAATTGCAGAACACGAACAAAACGGTGTGACAATTCCGAGCATACTTGCAAGGACATTTCCGGTAAAAAGGGATTTCCCCTCGAGGATTTTGCGTGTGCGTTCAGGAGAAAAATATGTACGCACAATACCGACTGCGAACACGATAAGAGTCAAAAGGAGCAGTACTTTGGGCACTTCAAACACGAAAAACCGGACAGATTCCGTTAAGTGTTCACCGGAAGTCAACCGTATAAGAGAAATAAATCCATCTGCAAGAGGCTGCAATGCCATATAGATAATAATCCATACGGCTAACAAGACCAATGTGAAGCTGATGGTATTGCGTTCAAACAATTTATTCATTATACGCTCCGATGAGCAAGGAGAAGTTCTTTAATTTTTTCCACTGTCGGTACAAATCCGGAAGTTGCGACTTTTTCATCGATTACCAAACCGGGTGTACGCATAATGCCATAAGAAGCAATCTGTTGATAATCCGTTACTTTTTCGACAGCAGCATCCATTTTTAATTCCTGCAAAGCTTCGATGGTTCGTTTTTCTAGAGTCTTACAGTTCATACAACCGGGACCTAATACCTTGATGTTCATAACAAATCCTTTCGGGATTCAGAGTTTTGTTATTTTGATTCGATCGACGCGAAAGACCTTTTTTAGATCTGCCTGCACTATGTCGTCGTCTTCAAATGAATTTTTAATAAGATTGATGGTAGAACGAATAAATTTACGATCAGATTTATCATTAATTCGGAAGTTCACCCATTTCCCTTCCTTTGAATCCAAAAGAAGATCGGCGTTTCTAAGAATTGTCAGATGTTGGGAGACTGTCGAATTGGAAAGATTAAGCATTTCCCGTACTTCACACATACACAGTTCGCGCTTACAGAGCATCTTCACAATGCGAATTCGATTGGGGTCGCTTAGCGCCTTGAATACATTTACATAATCACGTTTCATTATATGCTCCTATATTTCGTCAACTAACGAAATATAACACAGAAGAAAGTGATTGTCAAGCGACATTAAGAGAATTAGTAATTGACTAACTTGAGGTAGCAGGATAAGATATTTGTTGCACTTTTCATTCCGAAACAGATGCACTCCGGAATGGAACTGTACTATACCATAAATGACTACTTATTGATAGAATGAATCTGGTCAAATTAATTGCAAGAAACCTCGTCCGGGCCGCCGCATGTTGGAGCTGTACCGTTAAATGCACCTTGTATAATTCCTGCAGCACATCCGCATCCATCTCCCACATCAAGGAGAATCGCTCCCTGCGGACAGTTCTTTTTACATGCGCCGCATTCCATGCAAAAATCACGGCCGACAATGCGAACCTTCTTATCTTTCAGCTCAAAAACTTCATGCGGGCACACCTTCACACACATACCGCAGTTATTGCACTTCTCCTGGATCAGTTGGAGGGTGACAACCTCAGAATAATATCGTAGTCTGTTCATAGGATTACCTTCCTGAGAATGTACCATGAAGAATGATGAGAATCACGGCAATGACTACAGAAGCAATTTGTACCGGCACTGCAATTCTCATTTCCTTCTTGACTCCTGCAAGAGATGTGAATGTCGACGCTCCGGTAAAATTCATTGCGAGAAATGATGAAATACCAGAAAGAAGAAAAAATATTGTTGGAGTAATAAAAATTGTATTTTCAAATGACTTTCCTGCTACAATGATCGATGAGACAATGACTCCCATAAGGAGTCCTTTAAAAGAAAAGCTGCGGAACAAAAGATATGGGAGCAGGAGCGGAGTCAAGACTATTCCAGAAATATATCCTGCTACAATTATTTGAGAAAGAAAAACTATGTGCCCGGATGCTTGCCGAAGAGAAAATCCATCTCTATTGATTCCGGAAAGAATAAAAAAGAATACCAGCAATATGCCTAGATATCGGAGATTATATATTAGATCGTTGGGGACAAGCTTCAGGCGGTCGTACCATTCAAACTTTACACGCCTCATTTCTTTGGATGCTTTATATCCTGCATGTATGAATGACGGAATATCAGACGCTCTCACAGGCCCATAAATCACGGTATATCCGGAAGTTTCTTTGACCAGATGCGCGGCAACACCAACGGCGCCAAGCTGCGGAAGAATGATGCGCCTGTGCTGCACGATTTTGTCAAGAGAAGTTATGTATATTCGGTTGATAAGTTCTTTCGTTCCGAATGTTCCTTTTCCGGCCGAGCACCACACATTGACTCCTTTTGTATCCAAGACCATAAGCCATACGTTCATCCCCTCGAGATTTTTGCGAACCTTATCAAAGGACAGCTTATAGTTGGCGGTCACGAGGACATCTGAGCGTTCGTTCGGTGTTCCCACAGCGTAGAGTCCCGGGTCGATACGATACCGATCTCTTCCAAGGCCCCAACGTACTTTCACAGCACCAAGAAAATCCGATACATCCAAGCGAGTAGTAATCTTTGGAACTGCTCCCGCTGGAGTTGGAATTGCGCCTATAATGAAATTGCGGTTGATCACTGCCGGTTTGGTTCCTTCTTCTGCAGGTGATTGGCAATAATTCTGATTGACTTCTTTCCTGGTAATAGAAACCAACTCGTTCGTATTCCCGCATCCGCATTTTTGATCAGAGCATCCCATATGCTATCCTTGATTATCTTTCAGCTTTGATTTATAAAATTCATAAAACTGTTCTTTGATTTCGTCCCGTACTCGCCGAAATACTGCAAGCACTTCATCTTCCGTGCCTTGTGCTTCTGCCGGATCATCGAACCCGATATGGAGCTGGTGTTTTACGTTTCCAGCAAAAATCGGGCAAATTTCTTTTGCATGATCACACACTGTGATGATATAATCGAACGGTTCACCAATGAATTGCTCAACCGATTTTGGATGGCCGCCGCCGATGTCTATGTCAATTTCTTTCATGACCTGATACGCATGTGACGAAACACGCACTGCTGGATTGGTTCCAGCAGAAAAGATTTCCAGTTTCGAATCGAACGACTTCAGAAACCCTTCTGCCATTTGGCTTCTGCAGGAATTGCCGGTGCAAAGAATAAGAATACGTTTTGACATAGATTTAATCTCTGGCTTCTTCTTCACTTATCGATTCAAGAGGTAATCCAACTGACTGTGTACTCGGTACCTTCAGGAATTGTTAATTTTGGTTCATCGATAATCCAAGAACCCTGCAAACCGAGCTCACGCACAGCGAATTTAAAGTGGCACATCGCAATACCCATATCCACTCGTTGCAAATCTGCAAGCCGCAATAAATTGAATATCAGACTGCCTTTTCCATATCCTTTTGTTCGCTGGAGATAGAAATGCCATGCATTCCCGTTTCGAACAAGCCGCCAGGGTTGTTTGTTTGAAGCTGAAGGCGCCCAGCGAACCATTTCGAGCACCTGCGCATACATGCCGATATTTTCTTCATTAATTGGATTTCCAAAAAACTTATCAAAGAATAAATTTTCCTTGGGAAGTCGGTGCTGTGCGCCCGCACGCTTGCGTATCTGACCTCTGATATTATCGTTGCCTGCGATATATCCGATTGCTGTAACCGCCGGTATTATTTCTGTGCTTGTTGCTGAAATCTTTTTTGCAAAACTGCTCTTTGTAAAGGATCCTCCAAGCCAACATGTCCCTAACCCTATGTCAGTCGCAACGAGGACAGCATGTTCCAAGAGGTATCCATAATCTTCTAGGTTTTTTGATCCATGTTCCACTGCTCCAACAATAAAACCTGTTGCGTTCTTGATGAAACCATAAGTACCAAGTCCCTTGAGAGATTTTCGATCGTACTCGGTCGCTGCAATGAGTGCAAACCGCGATTGGGTTCCAAAAGGTCCTGTGCGGTTCAGTTCTAGAAAATCCATCACTGTTCGCCGGTCATCTTCTCCAATGGGTTTATCAAGATATGTGCGACAGGAGAAGCGTTGTTGAATAATTTCAGAAATAGGTTTATTCATTCTGGGGTACTGTTTTTCAACTTTTCAATTTTTATAGAGTACTGTCTTTTTTGATAAAAATCTTTTATGGTTTTTCCGCATACACTGTAACACTAAAAATACCAATGTGGCTTTTTTTGTACTCTCTTAGTAACTCGACTGAAAGAAACTTTGCTAGTATTTCATTCGGAATATCGATCTTGCGATCTTTTTGAACGACGATGTTTGTAAATCCTGCTTCTTTAATAATGCGTAAATACTCTTCTTTTTGAACTGCACCGGAAATACATCCTGCATACAATGTCGCTTCGTTGCGCAAATCATCCGGAAGCTCTCCTTGCAGAACAATATCCGAGATGCTGAAATGTCCGCCTTGCTTAATAATACGGAATGTTTCAGAAAATGCTTTCTGTTTGTTGGGGACAAGGTTCATCACACAATTGCTCACAACGACATCGGCCGTGTTGTCTTCAACCGGCATGTTGTCGATATCACCGAGACGAAATTCTACATTCGTGAATCCAAGTTTTACAGCATTTGCTTTTGCTTTGGCAATCATTGCTTCCGTCATATCGATCCCGATGACCCGACCGGTCTCGCCTACAATAGAGCGTGCAATAAAGCAATCATTTCCCGCGCCCGAACCAAGATCAACGACGGTGTCACTCGGTTCGATCTGAGCAAACTCCGTCGGCAACCCGCACCCTAATGCGAGATCGGCATCAGCAACGTACCCGGGAAGTTTTTTGTAATCTTCTGCCATAATGGAAAACTCGACATTTGAACATCCACATGTGCTCCCGCAGCAGGAAGACTGGTTCTGTTGTTTTGATTGTTCGGCGATGGCTCCATATTTCTCTTTTACCATCTCCTTTATTTCTTGTTCCGTGTTCATATATTTTCTCCAATTATTGTTTATCGCAATATTACGATTGGTTAGGGTAAAAAAATATCAACAACAATTTTTTGCATTAACAAGAAATTGAGATAGGAGTTGTTTCGCCTCGCCCCATGCTTTCTGATTAATACAATAACAGACTCGCGGTCCTTCAATATCACCTTTAATAAGACCGACGCGTTTCAACTCGGCAAGATGCTGTGAAACAGTTGCCTGCGATAATGGAAGTTCTTCGACGATATCCCCGCAGATGCATGTATCCTTCTTGGCAAGAAATTCGAGGATCGCGATGCGCGCCGGATGCGCCAGGGCTTTCGCTAAATCAGCAAGCCGATTCTGACTATTACTAAAAGCTTCTTTCTTTGATGTTCCCATAGTTCTTATATCGTAATAATACGATAGAAGTTTCAAAAAATCAATAGTCAACCAAAAAATATTTTTAGAATCAAAAAATACTCCGGTCTCCCGGAGATAACAACTTGGAAGTAGAGAGACTCATTCCATGACAATAATTTACAATTCCTGACCGAACGGTGACATCTTTAGCGTATCGTGGGCGTATTAAGTACCAGTCGACGAATTATAAACCCACACTTTTACAGGAGGATGTTATGAACAAGAAACAAATGATATTGGCTGCACTGATGATAGTTGTAATAACCGGTCTTTCACAGGCGCAAACCTTTTATCCTGCTCTCAAAGGATATTCTGCTGAAGCGAAAGAACAACTGGATCTCGCGTATGCGTCCCTTTTAAAATCTCAGAACAACCATTATATTGAAAACGCTCTTGCTACTGTTACGATGATACAACTGGATCTTCCTGCGGACAAATTTCCGATGATCCAAAATAGAATTGATACTATTGCAGCGCATGCTGCAACACCGACAATTCAATATAGAGCATCATTAGCGAAAGCAGTGTTTGCTAACACGGCTTTCTTCAAAGAAGAGGCTACATGTCATTATAAGACCACGGATGCATTTTTCAGCGCAGTTGCTGAGAGGGCGGTAAAGCTCAATGAATACTCATTAAACTATCGTTCCTTGAAGGAAAATAACGAAAAATAATTCGGAAAAAAATCTTTGAACTGATTTTCGAATAATCCAAGATACATTTTTATGGGTTCACCGCACCCGCAAATAAACAGCGGCCTCCTAAATAACAAAACGGAGAGTTCTTTACAGGATTCTCCGTTTTTGTTTATATATTTCCATTGCTCAGAAAAAATATTAATGTTTTTTGTTGAGACTTGTCTAGAGTTTGAAAAAGATGTTACCATAATAAAAAACTCCGGCCTCCCGGAGATAACGACCCGGAACTGGAAGACCGGAGATATGTGAACCATCCTTCATTCCCACCGTGCAAGAGAGAATGGACGGAAACTCATTTTTTTAATATGGTACGATTGTATTTTTAATCCATAATTTTTCTCAGAAACGCCGGACGTTCTGAATCGGATTTATCAATTTTCTCGCGCATTCCAACTTCGCGGAGCGGTGTATTTGGAATTTCCACGCCGCGCCGGGCATAGGTTGGCACGTCGAACCGTTGAAGTTCGGTTGGACCTACGGGGACATGATCGATTAATTTTGCAGCTGGTTTTGCTGGCCGTTGTATTGCCGCCGCGCGCTTGTTGAATCCCGTCGCGATGACGGTGACCATAATTTCTTCCGTCATATTCTCATCGATCACAGTACCGAGGATGACATTCGCTTCTTCGCCTGCCGCTTCGTGAATGATTTTTGTCGCTTCATCCACTTCGGTCAGACTGAGTTCCTTGCCGCCTGTGATGTTGATAAGAATGCCCTGCGCACCGGCGATAGAGACACCTTCAAGCAGCGGACTAGAAATTGCCATTTGCGCCGCTTCCGTTGCACGATTATCACCAGTAGCAATTCCGGTACCCATGAGCGCATCGCCCATTTCTTTCATGATCGTGCGGACATCAGCGAAGTCGACATTGATATAACCAGGAATCGTGATGACCTCCGAGATTCCACGGGTGGCATTATAGAGCACCTGATTTGCAATCTCAAACGCTTCCATAATTGGAGTGCGGCGATCAATGAGATCGAGTAGCTTCTGGTTTGGAATGACGATAAGTGTATCGACATTCTTTTTCAGCTCTTCAATTCCTTCTATAGCTTGTTCATTCCGCTTTTTTCCTTCACTATTAAACGGTTTCGTTACAATGCCAACCACAAGCGCACCAACGCTTTTTGCAATGTTTGCCACCAACGGAGCGCCGCCTGTTCCAGTACCACCGCCCATTCCTGCTGTGATGAAAACCATATCGCACCCGCTTAGCGATTGGGCGATCTCTTCTCGGTCCTCTTCCACGGCACGGAATCCGATGCTGGGGTCAGAGCCTGCACCAAGACCGCGTGTGAGATTTTTGCCGATTTGAAGTTTGTGCTCGGCTTTGCTGCGCTCCAATGCTTGAAGATCTGTATTAATGGAAACAAAGTCGACGCCGGTTAGTCCTTTGTCGATCATGCTATTGACGGCATTACCGCCTCCTCCGCCAACGCCAATGACACGAATTTTTGCTCCTCGACCAGATGGTATATCAAGTTCGATAGGCACGGTATATTCTCCTTTTAAGTTAGTTTGTTGTTTGTTAGTAATTACTAATTCTATTTCATTACACAGTCGGCAGACTACAGAATGCAGACTGAAACTTAATCTTTAATAATTGTTCGTTGAAAGCCAATAAGCATTGCAATGATTTCATCAATTTGTTCAAATAGATATTTATGTTGTTGTTCAGTTGTATATTTATTTTCTAAAGCAATATCAATGCATCCAATACACTCATGAGCAGAACGGATTGCATAATCTAAGAACTTAGCGAATTCCTTGTTCGATCGATTACCTGCACCCTCTGCAATATTAAGCACAATTGAATCTACAGCTCTTTGGAATTGAGACGTCAGCGAGAATAATTCTCTCTTTGGAAAATCATTTGTCACTTTTCTAACATCCATACTTAACAATAATCCTTTTTGATATACATGTAATTTTCTAAAATTATGCATGGTTCTATCTTTTTTCTGTCATCTGTAATCTGTTCTTCTGCTGTCTCGTTTACAACTCATCAAACCATGATTTCATTTTTTGGAAAATTGTTTTTCCTTTTCCATCCTGAATAACAGCTTTTACTCCTGATCGGTCCCGGTTTTTCAATTCGTGCATTACTAATCCAACCCCGGTTGCATAAATAGGATTTTCAATTTCCCGCACGAGTCCGGAGCTGAACCCGCCAGGAATTCCAATCTTTACGGGCATGCCCAGTACTTCTTTGGCAAGATCAGCTGTTCCTTTGATAAGCGATCCGCCGCCTGTAAGGACGACGCCAGCCGAGAGATGCTTGGAATATCCAGAGCGCTTGATTTCCATCGCGGCAAATTCTAGAATCTCTTCCATCCGCGGTTGTATTACTTTGCATAGAAGCCGTTTGTCAATATCTATGGGCGCGCGGCCGCCGATGCCGGGAAGTTGAATCGGCTGGTTATCCACAATTGCCGGTTCATATGTGAAACCGTATTCAACTTTCGTTCTTTCTGCTTGATCTGTCAAAATGCCGAATCCTTTGCGAATATCGTCTGTTACTTTTTTGCCGGCAATACCGATGACAGCGGTATGGCGAATCGTGCGCTCTTCAAATACTGCAAGATCCGTCGTGCCGCCGCCAATATCCAGCAGCGCCACACCAACTTCTTTTTCTTCATCATCCAATACCGCATAACTTGATGCAAGCGGTTCAAGCACCATATCATTAACATGCAGACCGGCGCGTTGAACACATTTATAAATGTTTTGCGCCGCTGTGACAAGTCCGGTGATAATATGGACAACTGCTTCCATCCGCACGCCGGACATACCAACTGGATCATAAATTCCATCCTGTCCATCAACAATAAACTGTTGCGGAATAACGTGAATAATTTTTCTGTCGAGCGGGAGCGCGACACGTTTGGTGTCTTCAATCAGCCGATCAACATCTTCCTGTGTGATTTCATTTTCCGGCCTGCTGATACTGATGACACCGCGGCTTTGAAAGCTTTGGATGTGGTCACCTGCGATGCCAACCGTAACGGTTGTGATCTTTACACCGGATTGCTGCTCGGCATCTTGCACCGCTGCTTGAATAGAGCGAACAGTTTTTTCAATGTTCGTTACAACGCCACGCGTCAATCCTTCCGATGCGCTTTTTCCGATGCCGAGAATTTTCAATTTACCGGGATAATTATCATCCGGCGACGCGACGATTGCGCATACTTTCGTTGTGCCAATATCTAACCCAACTGCAATATCTTGTTCCATGCTACTTCCTTATAGTCAATAGTTCTTCCATCAGAGCTTTGCCGCTATAGGCTTTTCGTCGCCGATGGTTCGGATTTCCAACTTGCTACAACTTGATCTTGATAGCGTAAATCTACATACTGCAGCAATTGTGTACCGCGTGTACGCACTATAGTGTTCCAAAAAGTTTCTAACCGTACTAATTTACTGGGCATTTCATCGCGCCCGAAGATGATAGGCACGCCGCCTTCTGCCGAATAAACGACAATATCGCCCCCATTCCGCAATTGCACTTCTGAGATATTATGATACATCGGACGATTCACTGTCTTCATCGTGCTCAGCAGCTGCAATGCTTCAATAACATCCGGCTGTTTGATGATTGAACCTAAGACCATCGGTTCGCTGGCCGAAATTCCGCTGATCATTGGCAGATCAAATAATCTGTGCGAAATACTTCTTGGAAGCACCACGCCATTTTCATCCAAATACATTGTTTCAGCGCGGTTCACGATTGCGATCGGAACACGTTCCAGAACTTGAATATGGATGGAATTAGGCAGGTTGCGTTCCACTAGTGCATCTTTTATATAGTGATGACTCATCACATTCCGCTGAACTGCCGTTAAGTCAACATTATACAGAAGCGTGTTCATCTGAACTTGGGTGAGTTGAAGAATCTCATTTGCTCCGACAATTCGGTTGCCATCGACCTTAATCTGTTTTATTTTCAGACTTGATTTCCAAGCGTTCGCACCGAATACAAGACAAATCACAATGGTGACGAGCACTGACACGCCGGCAATTTTATGTTTTATTCCGCTCATGCGGCTTCCTTTGCGAAATTCGAAAACCCCACCATCTTTACTTCTAATTCCAACATCAAACCAGAATTTTGATATACCGTGCGTTTTACTAAATCGATCAGTCTCACTATGTCTGCCGCTTTTGCATTACCTAGATTGACAATGAAGTTGGCATGTTTTTCTGAAATCTGTGCATTGCCTACGCGTTTACCTTTGAGTCCGGCTTGCTCGATCAACTTTGCAGCAAATGTATTCGGCGGATTCTTAAACATGCTGCCGAGATTTGGATACTCCAACGGCTGTGTTTCGTTGCGCTTTAAAATGAACTCGCGTCGTAGTGCTGAAAGTTTTTCTTTATCCCCATCCTTTAATTTGAACGTTGCACCCAATACAACATCATCGGCAAAACGAGAGTGTCGATAGGTAAAAGATTCTTCGTCTTTTTGAATTCGCTGAACAATGCCGTCACGAATAACTTCTACTTCCACGAGATGGTCTGCAATTTCTCCACCGTGCGCACCAGCATTCATTACTACTGCTCCGCCGATCGTGCCTGGAATTCCGGCAAGCATTTCTACGCCGGCAAGTTCGTTTTGGATACAGAAATCTACAAACCTGGTCAACCGCACGCCAGCCTCAGCGAACACCAAACTATTTTCCATGCGGATGCCTGAAAGCGAATTTTCAATATTGAGGACAGCCCCGCGAACTCCCTCATCGCTGATGAGCACGTTGCTGCCGCGTCCAAGCATTATCCAGGAATAGTGATTCACACGGAAATACTCGACAATGGAAATCAAATCATTCTTGTCCGCTGGTTCGATATAGAAATCCGCAGGCCCTCCGACTTTCATCCACGTGTACTTTGTCATTGGCACATCGACAGCAATGTTCCCGCGAAGAAATTTCTGTATGTCCGTTAGAGAAATCATTTATTTGAAAATAGTTTTAAGAATTCTTCACCGTATTTCCAGATATCGCCCGCGCCCATCGTAATAACAATATCACCAGACTTGACAATGGTTTTGAGAAATGCAGGAACCTGTTTTTTATCTGGCACGTAATGAACATCCTTGTGACCAAACTGCTGTGCCGCATTCACAATTAACTCGCCGCTCACGCCTTGAATCGGTTCTTCACGTGCCGGATAGACATCCGTCACAACGAGCACATCGGACAAGAGAAACGACTTGCCAAAGTCTTCATAGAAATCACGCGTGCGGCTGTAGAGGTGCGGTTGAAAGACACACACGACACGGCGGCGCCAGCCGGCTTTTACACCGGAAAGTGTAGCCCTGCACTCGGTTGGATGATGTGCATAGTCGTCATAGACTGCAATGCCATTGCGTTCGCCTTTCTTTTCCCATCTGCGATAAACACCGGAAAACTTTTCAATGCCTGATTTAATTTTTTCAAATGGAACACCAAGCTCCAGTCCGACGGCAATTGCACCAAGTGAATTCTGCACGTTATGCTTGCCCGGCACTTGAAGCGTGATCAAACCGAGTTCGTTATTACTGCGTAGAAGTGTGAACGTTGTGGTATTATCTTTATGATGGATATCAACTGCTTGTACATCTGCTTGCGGATTGAGACCGTATGTTATAATTTTTTTCTTGCTGAGATTTGGCATGATATCCAAAAGCGCCGGCTCATCAAGGCATAGAACAATGAATCCGTAGAACGGTATTTTATTGCCGAATTGAATAAACGCGCTTTTGATGTCTTCCAAATCTCGATAGCAATCAAGATGGTCGGTCTCGAGCGTTGTCAGTACAGCAATAGTCGGCGAGATAGATAAAAATGACCGATCATACTCATCCGCTTCTACGACAATAAATTCTCCGCGTCCAAGCCGTGCATTCGTTCCGCCGAGTCCGCTGAGTTTTCCACCGACGATAACAGTCGGATCAAGTCCGCCTTCCATGAGAACGAGACTTGTCATCGATGTTGTTGTAGTTTTTCCGTGTGTACCAGCAATGCCTATACCGTATTTCAAACGCATGACTTCTGCAAGCATTTCTGCTCTTCGCACAACAGGAATCTTTCGCCTCTGCGCCTCAAGAATTTCCGGGTTATCCGGTTGAACAGCGGATGAATACACAACTGTATCCACATCGTTCGCAATGTTGCTTGCACGATGTCCTTCAAAGGTGATAGCACCGAGACTTTGGAGGCGTTCGGTGACTTCGGACAGAGATCGGTCAGATCCGCTGACTTTGAATCCTTGGTCGAGCAATATTTCTGCAATGCCGCTCATACCGATGCCGCCAATCCCGATAAAATGTAATTTCTTTATTGAACTAAACATCTAATACTCTTTCATGAAATATTTCTACACACACACTTACTTTGCCAGTTCAAGAATTCGCTGGGCAATTTCTCTGCCGGCATTCGGTTTTCCGATCGCGCGGCTTGCTTCGTTCATCTGCAGGCGTTTCTTATCATCGTTCATTATAGAATTCAAAACATCTTTTAATTTCATCTTTACATCTCGATCTGCGATCATCACGGCCGCGCCGGCATCTACCAATGTCTGCGCATTGAATGTCTGATGATCAGCGGCGGCATGCGGATACGGAATTAATACCGATGCTTTGCCAAGCCGAGTTAATTCCGCAAGTGTGGTTGCACCGGCACGGCACACAACCACATCAGCAGCCGCGTATGCATATTCCATTTTATCAATGAATGTATTCACCCAGCAATTCTTCCTCGCTGCCATTTCCTTTGCCAATGTCGCATCAGTGCTGCCCGTTTGCCAGATCAATTGAATATTGAAATCAGCAACATCATTCACCAATAATTTTACTGCCTGATTGATGGATGTTGCACCGAGACTTCCGCCGAACACAAACATCGTCTTTTTCAATGGATCAAGATTGAAAAACCTTATTCCATCTTCACGCGATACAGTTCCGAGTACATCCCGTGTCGGTGTGCCTGCCAATTCGATATTGTCCTTCCGCTTTAACCAGCGAGCCGTAGCATCAAATGCCGTAAAGATTCTCGTTGCTCTTGTTGACAGCATCCGCGTTGTTATTCCCGGATAGCTGTTCGATTCATGAACAACCGTTGGAATTCCAAGCAGCGACGCAGCATACAACACGGGCCCGCATACATACCCGCCGGTTCCAATGACAATATCCGGCTGAAACCGCTTCATGAGAAAGAACGACTGCACAAGCGATACAACAACTTTTATTGGAAACAGAAAATTATCCATCCGCACACTGCGGTGAAATCCGCTGATCCAAATAAACTCAAGCGGATATCCTCGTTGAGGAACAACGCGCGATTCAATTTTTTCTTTTGTACCAATAAATATAATTTCTGCATGTGTTCTCAGCTTTTTTATTTCATCTGCGATAGCAATTGCCGGAAATACATGCCCGCCGGTTCCACCAGCCGCTATGAGAATTTTTAGTCGCTCGTTCGACACGCGTCAATACACTTTTCCGAGTCCAGTCTCTGATCCAAGCGTTTCCATAGTTTCTTTTTCTGTTTTTACTGCTCGCGGATGTAAATCCGTATGCGCGGAAATGTTCAACAGCACACCGATGGAGAATGCCGACAGCATAAGAGATGAACCACCATAACTGATAAACGGCATCGGTAAGCCGGTGGTGGGAAGAAGTCCCAGCGCCACGCTTGCATTAACCAATGCATACAACGTAATCGTACTTGCAATAGCGACTGCGAGGAATCTTGCAAAATCGTCTTTCGCGTGTTTAGCAATCCTAAAGCCGCGCAGCATCACAAATAGAAATGCACCCAGCACAAGGAGTGTACCGAGCAATCCATATTCTTCCCCAACAATCGAATACACAAAATCGTTGTACGATTCTGGCAGGAATAAATCCCGTTGGCGGCTTTCGCCGGGGCCAACGCCGAACAAACCGCCGTTGCCAAAACCGATGATGCCCTGCCAAAGTTGATAATTATGCTGTCCGTTTGGATTTCCACGCACGAAGTGCATAATACGTTCTAGCTGGTACGGACGCTTCAGGACATATGCCATAAAGAGCACATAGAGCGCGAACAAACAGACGGCAACAACGATCATTCCAAAAAGATGTGTCATCCTTACATGCCCGACAAATAAAAGTACGATCGTTAACGCAAACAACATTATGCCAGTACTCAGGTTCGGTTGTGCTAACACCAATCCTGTTACAACACCAATCCAAATGATGACAGGGAGAAATCCTTTATTAAAGTCTCGTATATGTTCGCCTTTCGTAGCCATGAGCAGGCTTATATGAAAGAGAAGTGCAAACTTTGCAAACTCGGATGGCTGAAATCCTAATCCGCCAAAACGCAGCCAGCGCACAGCTCCTTTGGTTTCACCTCCGAGCACAAAGGTTACTGCCAAGAATAGCACTGCGAGAACAAGTGCTGTCTTGGTGAATTTTTTGTACATAGTGTAAGGAATACTTAATCCCACAAATAAGGCGGCAATACTTAATAAAATTTTTATCGCGTGCAGATCAAGGTAATGACTCTGCGTGTCGAATCGTTTAAACGACCATTCCGCAGATGCGCTGTACACTATTCCGAGACTTGCGACCATGAGTCCAAGGACGACGATAAGAAGCCAGATGTCAATATGATTGCGTTGTATTTTTAACATTGATTATTCTGATTACGCAGATGTTCCACTGATGACAGATTGCACTGATTTACAACAAAATATTTATTTAGTTGATTTTTTATCAGCGAAATCTGTAATCTGCGTTTAATCCGTATCATCCATGAAATCATAGCTTATTCACCAATTGTTTAAATACTTCACCACGATGTTCGTAGTTCTTAAACCAATCAAACGAAGCACAGGCTGGAGAAAGGAGAACCACATCTCCCGGTTGTGCAAGAAAGCGTGCTATATCAACAGCTTCTTCCATCGACGACGCCTTTTTAATCACTGTCGCACCTTTGAACGCCTGTTCGACGAGGTTTGCCGATTCGCCAATAGCGACAATTGTTTTTACCTGTTTGCGTACAAGTTCTGTTAATCTGGAATAATCATTTCCTTTATCGCGGCCGCCTAAGAACAGCACTATGGGTTCTTTGAATGATTGTAAAGCGAACCATACAGAATCGACGTTTGTTGCTTTTGAATCGTTGTAGTAACTGACATCGTTGAGTTTGCGAACAAATTCAAGACGGTGTTCTACTCCTTCAAATGTTTTTAACGTTGATTGAATCAATGGTGCATCAACCTTCAGCAGTTGTCCTACAAGCACTGCTGCCATCGCATTGTAAAGATTGTGCATGCCTTTGATAAAGATCTGGTTGACATCGATGACTTCTGTCCTCATGCCACTAAAGGACGTGACAAGTTTGCCATTTTCAATGAACGCTCCTTTGGGCAGCTTTTGATTCACGCTAAAACCAAGCTTACGGCACTGTGCATTCAAAACTACCTTAGTTGTCCAAGCGTCATCTACATTATAGATAAGCACATCATCGGCTCGCTGATTTTTGAACACACGTGCCTTCGAAGCAGCATATTTTTCCATCGAGTGATCATATCGATCCATATGATCAGGCGTAATGTTGAGCAGGACGGAAACTTTTGGCCGGAACTTATCAATATGGTCTAATTGAAAACTGCTCACTTCCAGAATAGCAACATCTGTCTCAGCCAAGTCCAAAACGACAGATGAGAATGCCGTTCCAATGTTACCAGCAACAACATGTTTTTTCGCTGCATCGCTCAGTATCCTTCCCGTTAATGTTGTGGTTGTTGTTTTTCCATTACTGCCGGTGATTGCAACAATAGGCGCCCGGCAAAACCAACTACCAACTTCAAGTTCACTAACGACCTTCATCTTTCGCTTTTGTGCTTCAAGAACTACCGGCGCATTGCTGGGTACACCGGGACTGACCACCATCAACTCACATTCATAAACACGATCGCTGTGCCTGCCAACTTCATATTCAATTTTTTCTAGTTGGAGATTGGGAAGCGAGGATTGGAGTTTATCTGCAACAGACGAATCGCTAACAAATACAAGAGCGCCATGCGATTTTAACAACGTTGCTACTGCGACACCACTGCGCGCCGCGCCGATAACAGAAACTTTTTTATTATGAAGAATATTGATATCCATGACGAAAATTACCGCACCTTAAATGTTGCCAGACTTAAAATCATTAACAGAATGGCGATGATATAAAATCTTGTAACGATCTTTGGTTCCGGCCAACCAAGCATTTCAAAATGATGGTGAATCGGAGCCATTTTAAACACTCGCCTGCCCTCGCCGTACCGTTTCTTGGTATACTTGAAATACATTCGCTGTATAATAACCGAGACAGTTTCCATTAAAAAAATGCCGCCAAGTGTCGGCAGGAGTAATTCTTTTTTTATCAGAACACACATCGCGCCGATAATGCCGCCGAGCGCTAGCGAGCCGGTATCACCCATAAATACCTGCGCAGGATGTGAATTGAACCAAAGAAATCCAAGCGCCGCCCCGCTGATTGCAGCACAGTAAATCGCAAGCTCGCCGTTGCCACGCAGAAAAGGAATTGTCAGGTACTGACTCCAAACGGCATGTCCTGAAACATAGGTAATAATAGCGAGCGTCCCGCAGACTATCCCAACCGTGCCTATAGCGAGGCCGTCGAGGCCGTCTGTGAGATTCACTGCATTCGATGTTGCTGTAATGATAAAGATGACAACCGGGATGTAGAACACTCCTAAATTCCACTCTAGGTTTTTCATGAACGGCACTGTCGTGCTCGATTTGAATGGCACAAGTGTTTGATCAATCCATTGTGGAAAGAAATATATAACACCGCCAACGACTAAGCCGACGAAGACTTGTCCTGCAATTTTATACTTACCGATGAGTCCTTTGGGTTTCTTTCGGACAACTTTGAGGAAGTCATCTAAAAAACCGACAGCACCAAGCATAACTGTAACAAACAGAATGAGCAAGATGTACCCATTTTTCAAATCTGTCCAGAGAAGCGCAGGAATGATCACTGATAAGAGTACAATCAATCCGCCCATTGTCGGTGTGCCGGCTTTTGCCAAATGCGACTTGGGCGCTTCAAGTTTTGCCGACTCGCCGATTTGATAGTCACGAAGTTTGCGAATAATTATTGGTCCGAGCCAGAATGAAATAATGAGCGCCGTGATTGCAGCAGCACCAGCGCGGAATGTAATGTAACGGAATATTCCAAGGCCGGGAACGTTGAACGTCTTGTGCAGATACGTAAAAAGATAGAACAGCATGTGTTAGATCCCTGTCTTTGGTGAAAGCTGTTCACTGAGATTCATAACAACTTCTTCCATTTTCATTCCGCGTGATCCTTTGACGAGCACAACATCACCATCGGCGAGCGTGTGCAGTAAGTATTCTATGAGCGTAGATTTATTTTCAAAATGTGCTTTCGTTCCCACTAAAGCAGCGTCGTGAATAAATTTTGAAAGTGAACCGAAGGTGAGAAGAATGTCAATACCGTATCGCGTTGTATTCTTTCCAATGTGCTGATGAAGCTCTTCTGCCTGCCCGCCAAGTTCCAGCATGTCGGCGAGAACCGCAATTTTCTTACCCGTCGCTTTCATTGCCTGCAAGGTTGCTAATGCTGCAAGTGTGGAATCCGGGTTTGCATTGTATGTGTCGTTGAGAATTGTTATTTGTGCTATGCGCTGTAATTGCATTCGCTTACTGGAGGATTGGAATGAAGCGAGTGATTTCTGAATATTCGCAAGCGGCACATTCAACTTTATTCCTACAGCGGCAGCGGCAAGGGCATTCTTTGCATTATGTTCTCCGGAAACTCCTACGGTGACTTCAAATGCCTTCTTGCCTCTCGGTTTTATATGCAGCAATGCTTGTGCATGTGCGTTAAACGATTCAATCGTCCCTTTGATAGAGACTCCACGCGTAGAGAGCCCAAAACTCACTATTCTTTTATTCTTCTTAGATAAACGAACAAGATGTTTGTCGTCTGCATTAACAAGAACGATGCCATGATGCTTTGCTATCCAAACGAACAATTCGCCTTCCGCTTTAGCAACTCCTTCCAGTGAGTCAAAGAATTCCAAATGTTCCCTGCCGATATTTGTGAGCAACCCATGCGTTGGTTCTAGAATAGAGCACAGGTAGTCGATTTCACCAGGATGATTCGTGCCAATCTCAACAATCGCAACCTCGTGCTTCTTTTCCAAACGGAAGAGTGTTTGCGGCACACCGATATGATTGTTCAGATTTCCTTCTGTACATAGCACATGATATTTCGTTTCAAGTACGCTCCGGATCATATCCTTTGTTGTAGTTTTACCGTTTGATCCGCCTATAGCGATAACTGGAATATCAAATTTGTGGCGATAGATGTTGGCAAGTTTTCCTAGCGCTTGAATTGTGTTTTCGACAATAAGGCGTGGAATATTGATGCTGACCATCATCGAGGCATTAACATCTGCCCAGCGGCGCTCGACAATGATACCGGCTGCACCTGCTTCCATTGCTTTAGAGATGAAGTTGTGTCCATCGAACTGATCGCCGCGAACAGCCAAGAACAACTCGCCGGTTTTCAGTATTCGCGAATCTATAGCGATGCCAGTAACCTTAAAATTTTTCAGTCCGTCGAAACCAATCGCTTTGAAGTGTGGTATTGCTAATATGTCAGATTTTGTCAGTTTCATTATTGATTGCTCTGATTACGCTGATGGATTGCAGAGGGCGGATGACAGAGATTGGATATCTGCGGAATAAGTAATCTGCGGCAGCTCTGTAGCATCAGCGTCATCATAAAAGGCTTTCTACAATTTCGCGATCGCTAAAATGTTTTTTCTCTTTACCTATTATTTGATAATCCTCATGCCCTTTGCCTGCGATGAGGATAACATCGCCACTTTTTGCACATTTGATTGCGCGTTCAATTGCCGTCTGTCGATCCACTTCACGCAAGACGCTTGCATGCCGGGTTATACCCCGCATAATGTCATCGATGATTGTCTCCGGTACTTCTGACCGCGGATTGTCCGAAGTTACAATGACGAGATCACTGTAGTCGCCTGCAATTCGTCCCATGATCGGGCGTTTCGTTTTATCACGGTCACCGCCCGCGCCAAATACCGTAATGATGTGACCACGATTTTTTGAGGGCAAAACATCGTGGATAGTTTTTAAACAATTCTCAAGTGCATCGGGGGTATGCGCATAATCAACGATAGCCGTCCATCCGCCAGGAGAAGCAATGCGTTCAAATCTGCCTCGTACATTTTTTAAATTCTTGATACCTACAAGAATCTGTTCTTGCGGAAGCCCAAGCCCTACACCTGTCGCATAAGCCGCAAGAACATTATACACGTTAAACTTGCCAATGAGCGATGTTGAAACCGTGCATTCTTGTTGTCCATTGCTGACAACGAATGTTGTCCCGTCTATACTCAGTTTGACTTCCTTTGCGAACACATCTGCAGTCAAGTTGAAACCATACGAAATTTTCTTCGCTTTGATAAAGCCGAGCAGTTGAACTCCCCATGGATCATCATTATTGATAACTGCACAATGCGATGGCTTCAAACGCGTAAATAAGATTTTCTTCGCCTCGAAATAATTTTCCATCGTGACGTGATAATCAAGATGATCTTGCGTTAAGTTGGTGAAAACGGCAACATCGAAATCTAATCCATACACACGGGATTGATCCAGCGCATGTGATGATACTTCCATGGAAACAGCAGTGCAGTTGTTTTCTACCATCGATGCGAACAATTCGTTCAACTCCAAGGATTCAGGTGTCGTATGCGTTGCCGGAATAATTTGCTCGCCGATCGTGTATTCGATGGTTCCGACCAAACCAGCTTTTTCTCCGCCCGCCTCCATAATCGCTTTGACGAGATGTGATGTTGTGGTTTTTCCATTTGTTCCTGTGATACCGACAAATTTTAATTTTTTTGACGGATGACCAAAATAATTTGCTGACATGAGAGCAAGTGCTTTTCGAGCATTCGGAACAACGACCTTAATGACGCCTGCGTGCATGCATAACGGATCAGGAAGAACTGTATCATCTTGAAGCACCACAACCTTTGCACCTTGATTAATAGCGCTTTGAATAAATGTCTGTCCGTCACTCGCCGTACCTTTGATCGCAACGAAACAGTCACCACGCTGAATTTTTCTCGAGTCGTACTGTACCTTACCTATTTCCACCTCGTGTGTAACAACCATTTGGCCGTACATCGTCTGGAATAATTTGGAAACAGTGACGCCTTCAAGAAGTTGAGAAAGCCTCATGAGAAATCAGAAACCTTTCATTAGATAAAATATTTTCTACTGTTCACGGACTCGGAGTGTACCTCCAGCCAAGAAAACTTTAGGATCAAAACAGTGTTGCCTGCAACACACTTCGCGGCGAGCACAGTAACAGGATGCTTGAACCCGAACGAGCACGTTCACCTGCTGATGGGATTTGCTGTGTCACCACACCTGATCCTTGCACCTTTATTTCAAATTCATCTGAAACAAGACGGTTCATTGCACGACGGATGCTCATGCCGCGCACGTCCGGCACGGTAATCATTCCATCAGATGAAACAAGTGATTCACCGTTGAGAATGAGAGAGACAGTTTCGCCTTTTTCGATTTTCTTTCCCGGCTCAGGCGTTTGCTTTATCACCATCGTGCCTGTTCCAAAAGTCTGACAGTTCAATCCGTAATTCGTTAGCATCTTCTTTGCCAGCGATGGCTGCAGCATACGAACATCAGGGACGGAGACTGTACCGTTGAGAGCAGGTTCTTGCGCAATTGCGGTACGTGAAAACTTATATGATGTCGTAATCACTCGTTCGGCAATTGAACGAAAAACCGGTCCGCTTGTGCTGCCGCCGTAATATCCTCTTGTCTTCGGATTATCCATCATCACCAAACATACAACTTGCGGATCTTCTACAGGAAAAAAGCCGACAAAGGAGGCGGTATAATTATTTGTCACATATCTGCCATTAACATATTTGCGGGATGTACCTGTTTTACCGGCAATACGTACACCATTAATACGCGCTTCTTTTCCGGTGCCGCGCTCGACCACTCCTTCAAACGCCGAGATAAGTTCGCTTTGAGTCTGCTGTGACATCACACGCCGGATAGCTTGAGGTTTTTGTTCAAGCATCGTTTTTCCGTCTGCGTCTTGAACTTTGGCGATGACGAACGGTTTCATCAATATTCCTTTATTTGCCACGGCAGCATAGGCACATGCTATCTGAAGCGGCGTTGCACCAATTTCATAGCCGTACGACATCGTCTGAAGTGTTGTACCAGACCAATCATGATCGCTTGGCTTCTTGAGCACACCGCGCACTTCACCGGGAAGATCGATCCCTGTTGTCATACCAAATCCAAAATCACGCGCCTGGCGATAAAGCTTTTCGCCGCCCACGAGTTTACCAACTTTTGCCAGCACAATGTTGCTGGACATTTCAATGGCTTCCTGAAATGTGAGAATATCAAATTCATGCGAATCGCTGATCAAACGAAATTTGTTTCCACCGAGGGATACTTTCATTTTCCCGTGCTCGGCGTTGAAGCGCATTTCCGGAGCCACGAGATTATTTTCGTACGCTGCAGTCGCCGTCACAACTTTGAACACCGAACCCGGCTCGAACACATCGCTCACAATCCGGTTTCGTGCAGCAGCCACGTTGAACGTACCGGCATCATTCGGATTGATGCATGGATACATGGACAGCGCAAGCACTTCACCAGTTTTTGGATTTAAGATCAGCGCACAGCCGCCATCGGCTTTGTTGGCCTCCACGCCATGCTTGAGTTCTTCATCAACAATTGCCTGATATGTTACATCAATTGTGAGAGACAGATCTTTTCCGTTGACCGGTTCGCGACGCGGATAATCTGCAGAAGGACGCACGCGCCCTAAACCGTCCCGCTGCATCACAACCGAACCGTTCACACCTTTCATCTCGTTGTCATATTGTAATTCAATTCCCGAGATGCCCTTATTGTCAACATCTGTAAATCCAAGCAGTGCGCCGGCAAGTTCATCATAATGATACAACCGCTTCGGTTCGTTTATGATCACGATACCGTCTAGTTTGGCCGATTCAATACGACGCGCAATCTCCGGTTTTACTCTGCGTTCAAGCCAGACAAACCGCTTATTATTTTGATTCTGATCTGTCTCCTGTAACTTATCCAGATAGAACGAACGCGGCTTTCCGAAAATACTTGCAAACGTTTCTGCTACACGCTCCTGATTGTCACCAATAATCTTGGGGTCAGCGGCAAATGAAATAAACATCGTGTTGGAGACGACAACGTTACCATTCCGGTCGAAAATATCTCCGCGTGTTGCCGGCAGTATAAATGAACGCTCATATTGCTTCCGCGCCAATGTCTTATACTTGCTCGAATCAATTACTTGAATCGTTACTAATCGAACTACAATAACAGCGAAGAAAGCAAGGAAGCACAGCGTTAAAACGAAAAACCTGGAATGAGAAAGAGACGATGTATCTTTTTCTGGAATTGTATTCTCTGGTTCCCGATCCGTCATCGCTTGCGTTCCATTTTTTGTTGGAAAACTTCTTCTACGTCGTTGATTCGCTCGGGACTAATCTCAATCCACACTGGAAGCTGTCTGGGATTCCGCAATCCCAATTGATCCTGTGCAAGCTGTTGAATCCGCTCCAGCCCGGACAACCTGTTGATCTGTGCTTTAAGCAATTCCTGCTGATTCAAGATTTGCTGATGCTTTGTTTGGAGTTGATTAATCTGAACCATCAGATGTCCGACAGCTAAAATATTACCTATGTACAAAACACTCGACACTGCACCGCCAAGAAGAAGCAATACAATGGTAAACGGAGAAATCCTTCGCTGCTTTTGTTTCTTGCCGCGCGGTGTCTGTAATGTGTTGAATGGTGCCGTTTCGTCGTTTAACGGATCTGTAGGTCCGTTGTACACCATATCCCGTGTTTCGCGTATTTTCGGGATAGAAATTGGCGAAGTCGGTTGCCCATATCTTGCCATTGCATTCGCTGCAAAAATTTCTCCAATATTTTGTTTTTCATATCCCACAAACAGTGCTTTTCTTATACTTTCTCTGCGGCACGGAGTTTTGCGCTTCGCGAACGAGGGTTGCATTCCAATTCTTCTTCCGATGCCGTGACAGGTTTTCGAGTCAACATCTTTAGTACCGGCTTGAGCGGCGTATCTGGAATAATTTTATTTCCCGAAGGAATCGACTGTGCCGATGCTGCACGAAAAGCATATTTGACCAAGCGATCCTCCAGCGAGTGATAGGAGACGACAACGAGTCTCCCACCGGGGTTCAACACATCAATACAATCACACAGTGCCTGCCGTAGATTTTCCATTTCATTGTTCACTTCAATGCGGATTGCTTGAAAAACCCGCGCCAAAGTTTTATTGAGAAATTGTCCGCCGATAGTTCGCTCTATGAGAGCCGCAAGCTGGCCCGTGGTTTCGATCAACTGTTTGCTGCGCTGTTGCACAATCGCTTTCGCAATTCGACGTGAATGTTTTTCTTCACCATACGTCCATAGAATATCCACGAGTGCTTGTTCGTCGTACTGGTTAACGACGTGTTGGGCATCCACGTGCTGGTGACGATCCATACGCATGTCGAGCATTTCGTCCGTTTGAAAACTAAATCCTTTTGTCGGTTCATCAATTTGGTACGATGAAACACCGAGGTCGAGCAAGATGCCTTGAACTGCCCCCACGCTATTGTGAGAAAGAACAGATTTAATATTCCTAAAATTTTCTTTTACAAAAATCGCACTTGTTCCAAAGCGCGCCAGACGTTTGCTCGCTGCTTCCAACGCATCATCATCAAGATCAATCCCCATCAACTTTCCGGATGGCGTCAGCTGTTCGAGTAGTGCTTCTGCATGACCGCCGCCGCCGAGTGTTCCATCAACATAAAACCCGTTCCTTGCGGTAAGGAGGTAGAAAAGAACCTCCTGCAACAGAACGGGAGTATGATACGTGTGTGCCTCCAATGAAAGCCGATGAATTATTGCTGCGGCTTAAATACTTGCTCGGCAACAGTCTCGTATGTGTCTGGCTGATTTCTCTGATACTCTTCATACACTGCAGGGTTCCAGATCTCCATTCGATCCAGTACGCCAAGAATTAATACCTCGTTTTTTATTCCGGCAAATTCCATAAGATCTGGAGGGATGGTTATGCGTGATTGACCGTCGATTTTTGAATCATTTGCTCGCTCAAATAATGTGCGTGCATAGAAACGATGTTGTGCATCCAAGAATGAAAGGCCTCGCACAAATTGTTCTAATCTATTCCATTCATCTTGCGGATAGACATAGAGACAACGTTCGAAACCGCGTGTAACGACAAAATTTCCTTTTGCACTTGTTGCAAGATTACTTCGCAGTTTTGCCGGAAGCGCCACGCGTCCTTTTTCATCTACCGAATAGGAATATCTGCCTTTAAATGACGACACAAATGCCTCATAATTTATATAGATTTTTTAGCAGGAAAAGAGGCTTCCCAAATTCCCCACTTTTCCCCACACTGGAGATGAAATTTACTGAAATACCATTGAAAGTCAAGCAAAAATTAGGATTTTTTAGTCGAGGGTCGAAAACGATTTTACAATTTCCCCACAAAGCCAATTATTTTTCTTCTTCTCCGGTTGGAACTTCTAAGATCATTAAGATAAATGAGTATTCTTCCTTTGTAAAAGCGGATATAGTCGCTTGAGCATAGAGCTCTTGAGATGTTTCACTGAGAGGTAGTGGGAGGACATCGACAATCTTTGCAACTTCCATCACAAGATTGATGGTTTTAAAAAAAAGTGTTCAACATGGAAGATTTGAATTTATCCTTTCAATTCGATAGCTTGACTTCATTGAACAGCTGATGGAGTTTATACGATGGATCAAAATAGAAGAGATTTTTTAAAATCCACTGCCATGGTAACCGGTGCCGCTATGATAACGAACAACCCGTACACAACTCTTGCCGAAGGTATTCCAGACAATTTCCTCACCGGAAAGATGAATTTGACATATCGTCCGTATACGTTAGAATTAAAACACGTCTTTACTATTGCAACCAACTCTCGCACGACGACGCCAGTAGTATTAACAGAAATTGAATTCAATGGCGTTGTTGGTTATGGTGAAGCATCCATGCCGCCTTATCTTGGTGAGTCGCATGAAAGTGTCCAGGCGTTTCTCTCAAAAGTTGACCTCAGTCGATACGAAAATCCCTTCGATCTGGAAACTATTCTCAATGACATCGATTCGCTTGCTCTTCACAATCCGGCAGCAAAGGCATCGGTTGATATTGCACTGCACGATCTTGTCGGGAAGCTCATGGGGCAGCCGTGGTATAACATTTGGGGATATGACAAGAATAAAACACCGTTCACATCTTTCACTATTGGTATCGACACAGCAGATGTCGTGCGGCAAAAAACAAAAGAAGCGGAAGAATATAAAATATTAAAAGTAAAACTTGGCCGCGATACCGACAAAGAAATGATCGAGGCCATTCGTTCTGTCACGGATAAACCGATCACCGGTGATGTAAATCAAGGATGGACAAACAGGGAAAGAGCGCTCGAGATGCTTCACTGGCTAAAAGAAACCGGTGTGGTCATGGTGGAACAGCCGCTACCGAAAGAACGCATTGATGATTTAGCGTGGCTGACTGAACGATCGCCGCTCCCCATTATCGGTGATGAAGGAGTACAACGGCTTGCAGATGTGAAGAATGCTGTTGGTCTGTACCACGGCATTAATATCAAACTCATGAAGAGTACAGGAATGCGCGAGGCTCAGAAAATGCTGACACTTGCCCGTTCGCTGGGAATGAAAGTAATGCTTGGATGTATGACAGAAACTTCCTGCGCCATTTCTGCAGCTTCGCATCTCTCGCCGATGGTGGACTGGGCAGATCTAGACGGTGCACTCCTCATCAACAATGATATCTTTGACGGCACAAAAATCATCAATGGAAAAGTGACATTAATGGATCGGCCTGGTATTGGTGTGATTCCACAGATAACACAGAATAAACGCAGATGATCGATTTCGCGGATGTGTCTCACCATGAAATCTGTCATCCGTGATCAATCAGCGTAATCAGTGTAATCATAAAAGAACACCAAGATCTTTCAACGTCTTTTCTAACTTCGCTGGGTTTTCAAACTTTATTGCTTGCATTCCTGCTGCTTGAGCACCATTTACATTTGTGATAAGATCATCGATGAGAAGCATTTCAGAGGGATCGATTTTTTGGTCTTTAATGATTGCGTCGTAAAATCCACGAGCCGGTTTCATAACGCGTAATTGGTATGAGAGATAATGTTTCTGAAGAATGCTGAGCACCACTAATTTTTTGAGACTGAGTCTGTAATGAATTTCATTAGTATCGCTTACTAAGGCTGTTCGGTGTTCTTGAGATACATGCTTCACGATATCTAACATTCCATCAACAGGTTCTTGTATAATATTCTCAAATGCCTGTTTTAGTTGTTTAACATTAAAACGTCGTCCGAAAACAGATTGAAGTCCAGACAAATATTCGCTTGTTGAAATAAACCCTGTTTCATACTGGCGTGTCCACGATTTATATCCATCTGCAAACGGAGCAATTTCTTCTGGACGCACAAGTCCGAGTGAGCGCCAGAATTCATTAAAATCGATATAAGCGAGCACGTTTCCAAGATCAAATAACAGTGTTTTTATTTGCCCCATGAATCATTCTCCATTCTTCTTCTCACAATGAAAGATCGTAAGAAGTTCTAAGAGAAAAAAATGAAATCTCTGGGAACCTCATTCACCCGTTTTCTTGTTATGAATCGTGACAATACATCATTCAAATTTAACATTAATTGAAAAAGGAAATTTTATGATTAAGATTAACGCACCAGCACCCGACTTTACTGAAGATGCTTATATCAGCGATCAAATTAAAAAGATCTCGCTTAAGGATTATCGAGGCAAATGGGTCATTCTATTTTTCTATCCGGCGGATTTTACTTTTGTGTGCCCAACAGAACTTGGAGAATTGGCGGATCATTATGCCGAAATAAAAGCAGAGGGCACGGAAGTAATTTCGGTCAGTGTCGATACAGGCTTTGTGCATAAGGCTTGGCATGATACTTCTGACACCATCAAGAAAATTACATATCCGATGCTTGCCGATCCGGCACGGCGTGTTTCCTCTGCATACGGTACACTTATTGAAGACGAAGGACTGTCACTGCGCGGAACATTTCTCATCGATCCGCAGGGTGTTTTGAAAGCGTACGAAATTCATGACAACAGTATTGGCAGAAGCATTGATGAACTTATTCGCAAATTGCAGGCGGCAAAATTTGTAGCCGAGCATGGCGGTGAAGTCTGTCCAATGAATTGGAAACCCGGAGCAAAAACTCTTAAGCCGGGATTAGATTTGGTCGGAAAAATTTAGTTTGTGCGGATAAAATAATAGGTTGGTAAAAAGTGATGGAGTGATGCACGCCTCCAGAGTTTTTATTAACGAAGGAGGCGTTTGTCTGTATTCATCTTCGACGTTTGACCTGAACTCTCATATCAACTTCAAATGATATGAACTGATCCCCCCTACTCACTATCATCGTTTTACGTATAGCTCTTGTTGTATTCAATATTCTTTTCTATTGGCATAGAAGTTCATCAGCAAACCGACCATCGTCATATTTGCGATAAGCGCAGAGCCGCCGTAACTCATAAAAGGAAGCGGCAGGCCGATGACCGGCATCATTCCCATGGCCATACCGGTGTTTATGACTGTATGCGTCGTGAGAATGCCGGTAATACCAATTGCCGATAAACTTCCGAATTTATTTTTAGAAATATTCGCCACCTTCAATCCGTGTAACGATAATGCCGCAAACAAGACTAAGACCAAAGAAGCGCCGAGAAACCCAAACTCTTCTCCCTGAACGCAGAAAATAAAATCTGTCCATTGTTCAGGAATGTAATTAAGCTGTGTTTGCGTTCCTTTTAAAAAACCTTTCCCCCTAAATCCGCCGGAGCCGATGGCAATTTTCGACTGTACGACATTGTATCCAGCACCCAATTGGTCGGCTTCAGGATTGAGAAATGTCGTAATTCTTTTTTGTTGATATACATGCATGTGCTCGTACATAATTTGCACTGAAAGTCCGATGGCAAGAGCAATCGCGAAAGCAACCGCAAATGCGAATCGATTCGCACGGAAGATATATAATAAGGTCGCTCCGAGAATCGATGCAATGAGAAATTGTGCCGTGCCTAAGAGCGCGCCCAATGCAACAAGAATCGGGACGAGAATGGCAATAAGAATAAAATTTGAAACGCCTGCCCAGTAAAGAAGCGGCAGCAGTGTTGCAAAAAATACAATGGTTGTTCCAAGATCGGGCTCTGCAAGGATGAGGAACATGGGCATAGCAAAGATGCACAACGCTACGACAAGATGTTTAATCTGCGAAATAGAAACATCTGTTTTTGAAAGATACGATGCAAATGCGAGCACGGTTGCAATCTTCGCAAACTCAGATGGTTGTCCTCCGATACCGCCGACACCAAACCAGCTTTTCGATCCTTTGACTGTACTGCCAACCACAAGAACAATGAAAAGTACAGCAAGCGTTGAAAAATAAAATGCGAACGATAAACGCTGTACAGTGCGAAGAGGAATGAAAGCTGTAACCATCATGACGATGAAGCCAATTCCAGCCCAGAGGGCCTGTCTATAGAAATTTGTCGCATTGTTGATGTCAAATGTTGCGCTATAGATTGACATCAAGCCAATGATCACCAAAGCAAGACAGATGAGGCATGCACGGAAATCAAAATATTCTTTCAAGTAAGAAAACATACTATTGCTTTCGTGTGTTCAGTGAATGTTTCGTTGTGTCGTTCATTGATGCTGCCCGCGGACTGCTGATAGTTTTCAACGGTAATTCGCCAAAGATGTACTTCTGCATCACCTTGCCTGCAATGGGGGCTGCTTTTGTTCCGCCGAATCCGGCATTTTCCAACATCACAGCAATAGCGATTTTTGGATGATCAAATGGCGCAAAGCCGATATACCAGGCATGATCTGCACCGTGTGGATTTTCTGCAGTTCCAGTCTTCCCGGCTGAAACGATACCCGGTATGCGTGCCATACCGCCGGTGCCGCCGGGCGCTTCCACAACACGCCGCATGCCTTCACGGATCAATTTCATGACGCTCGAATCAATTCCAACCGAACTTTCCTTGTGATCAATCACATCGAAACTGTTGGTGCGTTTATTACGAATGGAATTAACCGCATGCGGCTGTAAGAGTGTGCCCCCGTTCGCCAACAAAGCAGCATAGCGCGCCATCTGCATAGGCGAGACACCAACTTCACCTTGGCCGACACCGAGACTTACAAGATATCCTTGCGTCCATTTTCCTTTTCCATAGACGCGGTTGTAGTATTCGACAGAAGGAAGAATGCCCGCTGTTTCTTCACCGATATCAAAACCTGTTGGCTGACCGAACCCAAACCGCTTGCCGTATTTGTAGAGATTATCAAGTCCAATTTTGAGAATGAGTTGATAAAAAAATACATTGCATGAATGTTGAATTGCTTCTACAACATTCATAGAACCATGGACATGGAGATCTTTGAAGGTTTTATTGCCGAATCGGTACGCCCCGTTGCATGTGATACGAAAATGTTCGTCGATAATTCCTTCTTCAAGCGCCGCTGATGCAATGAGCATTTTAAACGTAGAACCTGGCGGGTAGCGCGTCATGGTGGCGCGATTGAAGAGCGATTTATCTGGATCATTATTCAATTGATTCCATACTTCAACAGATGTTACACCGCTGAAGACAGATGGATCAAAATCCGGTTTACTCACGAGCGCAAGCACACCACCGTCATTGGGATCGATAGCAACCAATGCACCCCGATAATTGACCATCAAAGATTCGGCAAGCATCTGGAGACCGAAGTCAACACTCAGATTCAAATCGAATCCTTCTTTCGAAGGAATGTCACGCCGTCCTCCATCAAGCGGTCCTAATAATTGCCCCTTGGAATTTACCGAGATGAACTCAAATCCCTTTTCGCCGCGTAAGAACGTTTCGTAACTTGCCTCCAAACCGGAAGAGCCAATAATATCACCTTGTTGATATGCACTGCCAACTTTTGCAAGCTGTGCATCGGTAATTTCCTTACAATATCCAAGCAGATGCGGCGCACGGACATTAAATGGATAGATGCGTTTCGATTCAATTTCATACGATACACCGGAGAGTTGATAGAGATTCTCTTCCACTGCCGTAAGCGTTTTAAAATCGACGTCCCGTTTGATGCGAACGGGAGAGAACCGCGAATATATACGGCCGCGATTGAGGCGTTCTTGAATCACCAATGGTTCCATCTGGAGAAGCGAACTAAAGAAAGAGAGTGCCATGGTATCAAACGTGGCCGGCGTTACAGTGATCGAATATGCCGGACCATCATCTACAACTAACAGGCCGTTGCGATCAAACATATACCCGCGCACCGGTTCTTTGATAATTGTTCGCACACTGTTCTCATCGGATTTCCTCCCAAACTCTGTATGATATAATAATTGCAACTGGTAAAGCCGAAGTACCAAGAATACAAACGCTGAAACAATAATAATGGTCAGTACCCGCTTCCGCAATGGGGCGCCAATTTCTTCTACATTAATCATTGTGCCCAAGGAGTGTTATATTTTCTGGAAAAGAAAAACATCGGCAGGACGCTGATGACGCACGTATAGAGAGTCGTTCCCATGGTATATTCAATCGTAGAAAACAATACAGAGTCGTTGCTCCCTTGGAAAAAAAATATGAAGTAGAGAAGATTATGAACAACGGAACAAAGTGCAACCAGCAACACATATCGGTACGAACCAAGAGTTTGTTCTGCTGTGTTTTCATTAAAAAAATATCCTGCAACGAATCCGGCAATAGTTTTAGAAAGTGCCGCCAAGCCAAAAAACTGTGTTGTGAGTATATCCTGCAGTAATCCGATGATGAATCCACTGATGGTTGCTTCAATTTGTCCGCGCCGCAGCGCAATATACACCAGATAGAATATGAAGAGATCGGGAAGATATCCGCCAAGCGCAATGAAGGGGAGAAATGTGGTTTGGAGCAGCAACAATCCGAGAACGATAAGGGCAGAACGTATGTAAGGTTGCATTGAATTCCGTAGGATATTTTAAAAAAAGTACCGAGAAATGGAGAGAGAAGCAAGAAAGACCACAATAAGAAATTCTGCAAGATTTGTTTAGGGAGGTTTGAGATACAAAAAAAAACAAAAGCCAGGTCCACCGGCCCGGCTTTGTGTTGACACTGCGGCTGCGTAATTTACTTACCGCTTGATCGTGTCCGTCGTTCCATACGCGCGTTACGTTGTTTTATCATTTCATCAAACTTCTTTGCCTGATCTTCTGTGAGAATGGATTTAATATTTTGCTCAGCTTTCTTCGTAATTTCTTTCCTTGCCGCTTGCAACGCACTTCGATCATCACGATGTTCATTCAACGCAGTGACTATTTCTTCGCGCTGGTCTTCCAGAATTTTTATGATTTTGGTGGTTTGTTTATCGCTCAGTTTCAAACTGTCTTTTAAAATCTTGACATGATTCTCTACAGACATTCGCTGCATCTGTATTTTTGGCTGCGCTTGTGTCAAAGTGGAAGACAATATTGAAATTCCAATGATAACGACAAGTCCTATGGTCGTTCGTTTGAGAGCGGTCGACATATATTATCCTTTCTTGTTTTTATAAAAGCGTTTTATTTAACATCTCTTGATAATGAACGGATACATAATAAAAATGTTTCTGATAATTAATGCACACTATACCTTCTTTTCATTAGACTCCGCAATAGTTCGACAGGTTGAATGGGGTTAGTGTCTTTTATGGATGTCTAATGAATACTTAAAATTTCCAGGTCGTTTACTTTGCTATTGCTTATCGTTTTGGTGCACCGCCGAAGAAAGTAAAAGATGAACCACTGAAGTACGACAACGGATTATGAAATGATTTTTGGTGGAAATTTATATTTTTAAAGCTTTTTTTGAGGTATGTAAAAATTCTCGATTTCCAAATATCAAGCTTCACACAATTACCAAATCCAAGTGTTCAATGACAAAAGATACATATCTGTTTTGTAACTTTATGTTTTGTTTGATATTTGTAGGTTGCGATTTGAGATTTAAAAGCATCTCTAAGGTTCTTGATTTACTTGAATATCCACAGTAGATATCCGTAGCCCTCTTTTTCCATGTCTTCTTTTGGAATGAATTTCAGCGATGCAGAATTGATACAATATCGCAAGTGCGTTGGAGTGGGTCCATCATCGAAGACATGTCCCAAATGTGAATCGCCTGATTTACTTCGTACTTCAATTCGTTCCATATATGCAGTCGAATCTTTCTTCTTCACGATGTATCGCGAATCAATCGGTTTAGTAAAACTTGGCCACCCTGTGCCCGAGTCAAACTTATCTGTCGAGCTAAATAATGGTTCGCCGGAAACGACATCTACATAAATGCCAACCTTTTTATTGTTCCAATAAGCGTTATTAAAAGCCGGTTCAGTCCCACATTGAGCCGTTACTTCATATTGCATGTCTGTGAGTTTTTTCTTCAGATCTTCTTTCGCTGGCTTTTTGTATTTCGATAATCCTATATCTCCCCAGGCTGCTTTGATAAATTGATCTCTGCCTGATGCGCTTCGATAACTGTAATATCGAACTGGATTCTTTTTACAATACTGCTGGTGGTAATCTTCGGCAGGATAAAATGAGGTGAATTGAATAATTTTCGTAGCTATAGGTTTATCAAATATCCCGGATGTGTCCAGTTCAGTTTTTGATGATTCGGCAATATTTTTTTGTGCATCGTTGTGATAGAAAATAGCTGAGAGGTATTGCGATCCTCTATCGACAAAAGAACCACCCGCATCTGTAGGATCGATTTGTTTCCAGAATATGTCAACCAGTTCAGAATAACTGATAAGCTGCGGATCAAACACAATCTGAACAGACTCAAGGTGGCCTGTTGTTCCAGTGCAGACTTCCTCATACGTAGGATCCTTCACATGTCCGCCCGAATAACCGGACACAACTTTCTTAACGCCATCTAAATCTTCAAACGCTGTCTCCACACACCAAAAACATCCGCCTGCAAAAGTTGCAGTTTCCAATCCTTGTCCATTTTCCGGTAATAATCCTGTATTCATATTTTTAAAGTCCGTTTTTGCACAACTTGAAATGACGAGAACGCTTATCAGTAATGATACAAACTTCATCTTCATAAGTATCCTTCATAGACTATCCTTACCTCATTGTTGAACAGTCAAAAAGATATTTTAGTTTCAATGCTGGTGTTGTCAAATGAGAAACAGGTGGATTGATTCGAAGGGTCTATGAAATCGAATCTTGGGTTATGCTCTATCTGCTTTTTCTGACATGCTCGCGGATTAGCGTTTTGTGCGTCCCGCGCTTTTTGCAGGATCAAGCGGACATCCAGATCTGTGATGTTCCTCGGTTCTGAATTCTCACTTTCGAGGAAATGACTATGGGTGCAATGGTTTTTTGCTTCTGTAGAGACGTGATTTATCACGTCCTTATAAGACATCACATCCTTCTTCACAGAGATTTGATAAATCAAATCCCTACGAGGATTTCCCTTTTTACCCGGCGGAGTTGCTTCGCAACGTAGGCGAGCCACAATCTTTATCTCTTCACCTTCGTTCTGTTTCCGTATCTGAATCACGTCACACCACATTCACCAAGAAAAATTCGCCGTGTCAATGCGGGAGGTTAGCTTCTTTGATTACTTCTTCTCCCCAGAATTTCTTATAAACTCGACTGTCTTTTCCGGTGATGCCATCCCTGGCATTGTCAACCAATCCTTATATTTATCTTTTTTACTTGGATCTGTGACAGCAGCAGTCATATCGACAAAATATTGACGCAATGTAATCACTAATTCTTTGTCACCAACCTGTCCATGCCCGGGAACAATTTTACTGTCTCCCCATCGGCTTACAATGGTATCCAATAAACATATCCAACGAGAAACATTTGCTCCACTCTCCTTCTTTAAAACAGGATTGATTCGATAGAATACTAAATCTCCAGTAAAGAGAATATGGCGATTGGATAGATAAACTACAAGATCGTTCGTGGTATGACCTTGGCCAATATTATAAAGATGCACTTTCTCATTACCAAGATCGATCACGAGACTGTCCTTCACAAAATCTGTCGGTTGATTCTCTGCATCGATATTTTTTAGAAGAAATTCTTTTCCATAACTCCCGATATAGATTTTACTTCCCTTGTAGAACTTGTTTCCACTTACGTGATCTTTGTGATAATGTGTGTTAATCACGATTATAGGTTTTTGACCCGTTCTTTCCTTTGCAAGCTTGTACAGGTCTTCTGAATTGCCCATCATTTTTGTATCGATAACAACAACAGCACTATCGCCAATAATAATACCGCTGTTGCCGCCACCACCCAATACCAATGTCAGCGTTGGATCAATCTGGACAATTTCTTTCTGTGTCATAAAACGGATCATAGGATACAATACGATGACTGCACCTATGAGTATGACGAGCACTGATATTCCGATGCCGATAAATATTTTCTTCTTCATAATTTTTCCTTTCATATAACTATCGTTTCAACAGCCGCCTTCTATCCACCAAACAACTCATCGGTATCGGTACTCATTCTTCCGCGCCAAAAATCTTGGCGGGCAGGAATTGAACGTCTCACCAAGGAATTTTACGAAGCTTTATGGAGCAATCGGTAAATCACAGGAAGACCAAAGAACAAGATAAAACTCGAAACAGAAAATCCACCGATAATAGCGATTGCGAGCGGCCTCTGCATCTGAGCACCGGCGCCAATACCAATCGCGAGCGGCAGAAGAGCAAAGACAGCGGCAAGCGTGGTCATGAGAATCGGCCGGGCACGCATTTGTCCTGCACGCACCAAAGCGTCCTCCAAATGAAGACCTTCCGCTTGAAATACTTTTACACTGTGTAAAACAAAGATGGCATTTTCTGCAACAATGCCGATGATCATAATAACTCCGACAAAGCTGGAAATGTTGAAGGAGACTCCTGTAAGCCAGAGAGCCCCCAGTACGCCGAAAAGAGAAAGTACATTTACGATGAAGATGGAGAATGGAACGGCAAACTCGCCGAACTCCAGTAAGAGCACAATAAATACCAACATAAATGCGGCGAGCGATACTAGCAACAATCCACGAAACGATTCTTGCTGTGTTTGGTATACGCCGCCGTATTCTATTGTAATTCCCTTCGGAAGAGGAAGCTCGTTAGCAAGTTTTTGTTGAATTTCTTCGACCGTTCTTCCCAGATCGCGTCCGTCGATTCTTGCCGTCACCGCCACAAGCTGGCGCAGCCCTTCGCGGTGCAATTCCGCTTGTCCTGAAGTTTTTTGAATTGTTGCGATGTTGCGAAGCGGAACGCGTACGCCATTTGGATTGACAAACTGCACTTGTTCGATTTTATCCACATCCGTGCGGTAACCGTCAGGAAATCGCACGCGAACAGCTACCAGCTTCTCGCCTTTTTGAATTTGAGTCTCCGAACGGCCACGCATAATCGTTTCCAATTGATCGCGCACATCCGCTGGATTCAATCCGGCAATGGATGCTTTGACAGCATCGACGTTCACAATGAATGACGGTCCAGAGATGATAATCCCCTTGGACACATCAACGACACCTGGTATGGTTTCAATGAACGCGGCTACTTTTTCTGCCGTGGCATGAAGCAGCGGTGTATCGTCGCCGAAGAGTTTAATTTCCACCGGCGAAGGATTGTTGGTGAGATCACCGATGACATCCATCATCAACTGCCCAAATTCAATCTGCAAACGCGGCTCGGATGATTCTACTTTCTCACGCACCTCAGCAATTACTTCATCGATTCCCCGCGAGCGATCTTTTTTTAGCTTGACAAGAAAATCTCCATCGTTTGGCTCCGTGAGGAAGAAACCTAATTGCGTCCCGCTCCGTCGCGAGTACGATTCCACTTCTGGAATCGCCATCAGAATATGCTCGACATTCATCAAGATGCGGTTCGTTTCATCCATGGATGTACCTGAAGGCGACTTATAATCTAAAACAAATGTCCCCTCATCCATTTCCGGCATAAAGTCGTTGCCAATGTGATTGTAAAGAATGTACGTTGCACCAAGAATAATGAATGCAACAGGAATAATAAGGAGTCGATATTTGAGAAGCTGGCGTAGAGTGTGCTCATACCAGGCAGCAAACTGAGAAGGATGGTTGTGCCGTTCTAATTCGTGTTCGATGTCATTTTCTCTCACTAACAGCATTGCAAGCAGCGGAGCGAGCGTTATGGAAAAGAGAAACGAGATAAGCATCGCAAACACCATCGTGATTGAAAGTGATGCGAAGAACGCTCCGGTTACACCGCCGAGAAATGCCAGCGGAATGTGGATGACAATTGTGCTTGCTGTGGAACCCATAATAGCCGGCATCAAGCCGCTCAATGAAGCAGATGCAGTTTTGGCAAACCCCGGCGCTCGCACGGTGCCGCGTTCGGGCTGATGCTTGGAAAAATGTGTGAAGATATTTTCAATGACGACGATGGAATCATCGATGATGAGACCAACAGCTGCAGCAATTCCGCCGAGTGTCATGATGTTGATCGTCAAACCGACCGAATAGAGACAAGCAAATGTTGACGCTATGGTTGCCGGAACAACCATCAGCATGACCAGGCTTATGCGCCAACTGCGCAGGAAGAGGAACACGACAATCATCGCCAGCACAACACCGATGAGAATGCTATCCCGCGTGCTGAGTATAGAACTGATGATGAAATCACCTTGATCATACCAATTCTCAAAGCGAACATTTGCCGGAAGATGAAGGTTGGCTATTTCCGCTGTAACATCTTCTCCTATTTGAACAGTGCTGCCCGTTGGCTGTTTCACAATATTGATCAACACCGCATCTTGTCCGTGCGCAGTCGTGCGGATAAATTTATCCTCAACCGATGGCTTCACTTCTGCCACATCAGATACTTTAATCGGAACACCGCCTTGAACAGCAATCACGACTGCTTTGATGTCATCCGTGGTTTTAAACAAACCGGAAACTAATGCAAGGTACATCTGGAAATTATTGTTCACAATTCCGGTAGATGAAATAAAATTTGTTTTCTGAACTGCATCTGCAACTTGACGGATGTCCAAGCGGTAGGCAGCAAGCTTTTCCGGCGAAACAGTGACAAGAAATTCCCGCGTGTCGCCGCCGGTTACTTCAACTTTTGCGACACCTTTCACTTTCATCAGAACCGGACGAATCTGATACAAGGCAATATCCCGCAGTTCCACCAAGCTCAATTTATCCGACGTGAGACTGTAGCCGTGAATTGGGAAAACGGCAACGCTCATTTGTTCCGCTTGTATGGAAGCAGATGCCGGAAGTGTATTACGAACATTTGAAATTCGACCTTGAAGAAATTGCAGTGTTTGTTGAACGTTCGTTCCCCAATCCAGACCGATGGATATTTCTGTCGAACCGCGGCCGGTGATGGAACGAACAAGCTTCACGCCGGGAATAGAACTTGCCACTTCCTCAAGAGGTTTCGTGACTTCTACCATCATCCGTTCCGCGGGCTGCTCTCCATTATCTGCTAGGATGACGATGCGGGGAAATGTAATATCCGGGAAAAGCGAAATCGGCATGTGCAGAGTAAGCGCTATGCCGGAGAGGACAAGCACAGTTACAGTGAAGAGAATCGCTTTCGCGTGATGATGAACGTATTCAAACAGACTCATGGTTCATCCTACCGTACAACGGCAAGTCGCATCGAATCAGTGAGCGCATAATTTCCTTCGGTGACAATCATCATTCCTGCTCGTATGTGTTCACTGAGTATTTCTGCTGAGTATTCATCACTGACGCCAATCGTAACAGGAACTATTTTTGCCAAAGAATCGGCCGTGATCATCACCACTGAATACGAATTGTCTTCGTCGTTGCGAAGCAGCGCTGTTTTTGGAATAAA
Organism: Ignavibacteriales bacterium; assembly: GCA_026390575.1. Classification (NCBI taxonomy): domain Bacteria; kingdom Pseudomonadati; phylum Ignavibacteriota; class Ignavibacteria; order Ignavibacteriales; species Ignavibacteriales bacterium. The sequence continues at coordinate 115,387 of JAPLFR010000015.1, read as the reverse complement.
TAAAGCGTGTCTCCGAATACCTGTGGTAATTTTTGCGGTGCCGATCATCTCCGTTCGCAACAAAGAGAGAAGTGAAGTATTCAAAGTCGAAAATTGCAACCGAACTTTAACGGTCTGGCTTTGAATATCCGTTTGCGGATTGATTGCATCGACGATTGCGGGAAACAATTTTGCCGGTATGGATTGAAAACTCACTGAAGCACGCGCGCCGCGCTGAATCGATGAAACATCGCGAAGAGGTATATCCGCTAGAAAATCGATAGTGGAAAGATCGATAACAGTAAGAAGTTCGGCATTCTCTGCAACGAGTTCCCCTTCGCTTGCACTCCGCGTTGAAACGAAACCGTCAAACTTTGCGTAGACGTTCACGCTGCTCTGTGTTGTACGTGCAAGTTGGAGAATACGCTCAGCTTCAGATTTTTGCTCAGCAGTCACCGCTGACTTCAGCATCGACTCGGCACCAAGAATGGTTGCTTCGGATTCTTTCGTTTGGATAATGGCAAGAACGTCGCCCTTCTTTACTTCCATTCCCTCCAGTGCCTTGAGAGCAATGATGCGTCCAGCAATCGGTGCATACGATTTTTCTTTCCGCAAGGCATCAGTTTTTCCGATTGCATCAACGACGACAATGGCATCTCGTTCGCTCACAGTTCCAGCTTTTACAGATACGGTCGCTTTCGCAGCTGATTGACTGCCTTCGTCGTCACCCTGCTTTTGACGGCATCCATCAATGAAAAGTGAAGTGGAGAGAATGAGAAAAAAGAGCACGATCATTGTATAAGATTTTTTCATAGGGCTTATCGTGTAGTCAATTGTTCCATTTTGGCAGCAAGAAGTTGTATGTCTGCCAGCGTTTGTAATTCAGAAAGTTTTGTGTCGGTCAGCAATTGCTGCGCCGAGAGCACTTCCAGCGACAATGTTCCTCCGCCGGCATATTTAGATTTTGTGAGAAGAAAATTATCTTCCGCAGATTTAAGGTTGTTCTGGATGGAACGAAGCCGTTCGCGCTGTTTAATAATCTGAAGCCGTGTTTTCCGTGATTCGGTCGTAAGAGAACGCTGCAATAATTCCGATTGCAATCGTAGATTGTCTGCGTCAAGGTGTTTCTGCTGAACCCGCAAATCGGTTGCACCCCAATTGACAAGAGGAATTTCCAATGCAATACCAAAGGAAAACCCAAACATACTGACTCGCTCGTCGCGCGGTAAACGAAGATTATCCCCCGATGTAAGCAATCCTGCATCTCCCATAAACAAAACGGTTGGATAATTTTCGTGCTGGGTCAACTCGACGTCCATCAGGGAACGCTTGATAGCCAGCGATGCCGCCGACATTTCGAGACTTGATAATGAATCTGGATATGCATTCAACAACGATGAATCAATTTCCGTGTTCGTCGTATCGTTCAATGAGCCAACAATATTAAACGCCGTATCAAGCGGCATGCCTATTAATTCTGCCAAAGAATACTTTGCGACGGCAAATTCTTCAGTCGCTTTTTGAGACGAAAGCTGCGCGTTCGAAAGCTGAAGTTCGGTTTTCAACACATCAGTGTACGCAGCGCTTCCGACCTTGGAGAGACGGCGGACGATGTTTAAATAATCTCTCAATTGACGGACACTCTCTTCCTGCAAATCTATTTCTTTTTCGGAGCGAAGCGTTTCAACAAATGTTTGTTTAACGGAAAATATTAAATCGCGTTCAGCTATCCGTTTTTCTTTCGCAAACCGGTCGATGTCTATTGAAAGTTGGTCGGATTTCAATCCTCGTATGCCGCCATCGTACAAAGATTGTTGAACCATCACTTGTCCCGCCACTTGACCGCCATTGGATAATGCCGGATCATATCCAAAACTTCCTGATGATGGTGCATAGATAGAACTTGCGCCTAATTTTATTTGCGGAAGTTTCGTAGTGGAAAGTTCTGCATGCGAAAGCTCTGCGGCTCGTATGGCATTTTCAGCGCTCCGCATCCGCGGATTCTGTGTGCTTGCTAAAGTGAGGCAACGGTCAAGCGTGAACACTATCTGACCGTTTGCATGCGAAAGTACAACGAAAACAAGAAATAGAATTCTGATAGTGATTTTCACGGTTCTTATTTTTGAATTTTCAGAATACAAAATGTATCCGGTAAAATCGGTGGTCGTGATCGAGGCCGATCGGGTGTTGGAGCGGGCACCGGGCCGAATTCTGCAGCGGGAAGATACAACGTGTGCGTTTTGGGATCAACTGTTATTGTGCGTGCACCAATTTGGGTTTTCACAGTTTCCAGAACAGAAAATTTCGATGGAGAATCTTCGCGAATGACCGTCATGGTGCCATCGCCGTTTGATGAAAAAACGAGTCCTGCACCAGGATCAAACGCACAGCCATCGACTCTATCGCCGATGGGAAGCGAGGTAACAACATTTCCGTTTTCTGCATTTACGACGACCATCAATTTATTGCCGCACACAGAAAATAGGCGATTATGTTTGACATCGATAGCCAAACCGGAAGGTTCTTCACCGGGTTTTATTGACCAGCGATACAGTATTTTCATTGCTTTTGCATCGATGACGACAATTTCACTTTTATCTTCGATATTGACAAAGACACGTCCATTGCCATCAGTGACGGAAAATTCAGGTTTGCCGCCAAGCGGCAATGTTGAAACTACGGATCCATTTTTAGCATCAAGAATCGTTGCATCATTGCTTCGTCCGTTAAAAACAAATACGCGGCGGGAAAAAGAATCGTACAGAATCGCATCCGGATTTTTCCCAACGGAAACGGTGTCGATAAGCTTTAATGTTTTCAAGTCAACAATACTGACTGTGGCTGTACGTCCATTGGAGATAAAACAGCGTCCAAATTCGTTAGCCACCGCAATACCATGTACACCTTCTGTCTTAGGAATTTCGCCAATGACTTTATCGGAATCGGTGCTTATCACAACAACCTTGGTACCGTGCGATGCAAACAATCGATGCGATTGAGCATGAAACGTAATATAATCCCACCCGCCTTCACCGCCAACGGTAATCCTTTTTACGACATGATAACCGGTTGTAGGTTGTGCCTGACCAATTACTGAAAGGCACATAAAAAAAATTGCGATGTGTTGTATAGTTTTAAACATGATGGTTCTCCAAAATATGATTGTTTATATATAGCATACTTTATCTTAACAATAGAAAATCGCAAGTGGTTCTAAATAGTCTCTCCGCCAGCAAATGCTTTGCGATAGATGCAGATACCTTGGAATCATCTTTAATAAAAGTATAGACATAAATTACTCTATATATAGAGTACTAAAAAAAGATGAAAGAGGGATGAAAATTTTGAGGAACGATACTCTCCGTGACTGATTTCATGTGTTTGTTCCATAACAGGTACAACTATACTATTCGTAATACCGATGGAGCAAGAGTACCAATGGGATGGATATTTTTGAGATCACACATAATTCTTGATATTATCGCCATCATTCGCTATTTTTAAATAGTAAACATAATAAATATTGGTTATCATTTTACATGTTGTGACGCGGTTTTTGCCTTTTTTGTCCTCAAGCTTCCGTTCTCACCGCATTCATTATTATTAACTCAATCATAGTTTAATTAAGGAGAATTATTTATGAAAGTTTTGTTCCGGTTTATCGTATTGGTATTTTCAATTTTCACTGCTATCACTCCGCTGTTTGCTCAGTGGACTCCAATAAACAATAATCTTGGCAGCTTAAACATTACCGGTGTGGCTCGAGTTGGTACGACAATCTATGCCGGCACTTCAGATAAAGGAATTTTTAGTTCCACGAATAATGGTGATTCATGGAGTACTTATAGTGAAAATGGCACCTTACCAAGTCTTAACATTTTTGGTTTAGAGGGCGATGTTATTACTGGTCAAAATATGTTTATTTACGCTCAAAATGGCATGGCTCTCCTACAACCTCCAATTGCATTATATGTACCGCCGTTTGTGCAAACCCTTGCGAATAAAGATATAACTCTATATAGACAATACAATAATCCTTCAAGAAGAATAGTTGGAACAAAAAATGGCGGTATCTTTTTTACCGAGGATAATACTACGTTTATCTGGACTGAAGCAACTGGAATTCCTGCAGGAGCATCAAAAAACATTAGAGGATTTATGAGTCAGGATGTATCTGTTTTATTAATTGCAGGAACAGAAAATGGCGCTTTCAAGTCAACCGATCGTGGCAGCACTTGGACTGAAGCAAATACCGGGCTTAGTGGGGATGCATTGAAGATAAACAACATATTTTCGATTTTTGCTTTAACCAGTAACGGACTTTATTTAAATTTATCTCTTCCAACTTTTACCAGTTGGACGCCCGCTGTTGCAACGGGAGATTTTAGGTCATGCGCATCAGATATGATAAGTGGGCAATATTATTTCTTTGGCAATAATGTTGGTACGTCCATTAACCTGAACACATTCCAAATAGCAACGATACCTCTTGGTGGAATTTCGGGAGGAGTAATTACATCAGCATTATTATATGGCACGAATATTTTTGTTGGAACAGAAACTGGAGGAGTATTTAGAGTGCCGATTTCTGCGTTAACAACGGGTGTCAATGAAAGAAATGAATTGCCCAACGATTTTAATCTTTCTCAAAACTATCCCAATCCATTCAATCCAACAACGACCATCTCATTTAGTCTCCCATCAAAATCGTATGTATCGCTAAAAGTATTCGATGCATTGGGGAGAGAAGTGTCGGTTCTCGTTTCTGATGAAATGGCAGCTGGAACCTACTCAAAGCAATGGAACGCCAACAATTTGCCAAGCGGTGTGTATTTCTACCGTTTACAGGCAGGGACATTTTCAGAGACCAAGAAACTTATTTTACTCCGATAACGGACAGCTGCATCTCATAGTACCAACAGCAAAACGTACATCGTTTAGTATGAAGGTGAAGTCCATCTTCTTTTCTTTTACATCAGAAAGAGAAGATGGACTTCGTATTTGAGGGGGGAGTTATTCATATCTCAAAGCGTCGATGGGATTCAGCATTGTTGCTTTTCTTGCCGGATAAGATCCGAAAGACATACCATAATTTCTCGAAAATCCTGTAACAAGCAAGATGTAAGAGGTTTGCTCCAAGCGACCATATTCAACCAAACGCTGTTATCGGATATATTTTTTTCCCTTTGTCATGAGAATTGTTTTCTTCGTCGACATTGTTTCCGTTTTTGTAATATGAGGAATTCAAGATAATGAAGAGCATAATAATCTCATTTATGATCGCTTGGATAAAAATCTGTTGATCATTGTTGATCTGATCAATGGGCATAGTACAATAGACGAGGATATTTAAATTTTTTGAATTTGAAATAACCGTCGTACACGATGGAATGAGTTGTTTTTCAATAATCATTTTATTGCTGATGTGGGGATATGGACAAGAAAAGCCGTGTCGTGTTTCAAAACACTCGCTGATCGTTCTCTGGGTATTGCTGTTGATTATTCTCAACAAAGCCCAATTCGTGTTCACAATTCCAAGGACGCGTTCGCTCAGGAAACGGAAAGTCTTTTTAAATTCATTTTTTGTTTCCGGATATGTGTTCGCAGTATTAAAAATTGTTTTAATTTCTTCAATTTGAACATTTACTTTACCAATATAACTGAGTGAATCATAAAGTTTTTCCTCGGTTGTTTTCTTGTCATTATTTATTTTTTTTATGAATTCTTCCTGCCTGGAAGCTTCTCGCTTGTATAATTTAAAAATCATAATATTGAGAGAGAACAGAATAGCAAGAAGAATCACTTCGGCTATTTCTTCATCAATAATAAATGATTTTGTTATGTATACAGATCCCTTGATTAATATCGGGGTAAATATTATTACAGAAGACAGAGCCAAATAGATTATAAAATATATAGTTTGTACAACTGAAGCGTGATAATATTTTAATTTCATAGAAATGGTTCTCTCTGCTATGCAATTTCCTGTTTAGGAATCGAAAGATATGTACAAAAAAACACCACCCTCTATCGCTTCCCAGCAAATGGAAGCTCTATCGCGCAGATGCGCAGGTGGTGTGAAATGGTTTATAAAATCTTCTCTGCAACTTGAAATGAAACGAACCAACACGTTTACCCCGGAGAAATAATTATTCGCATAAACGGTCATCAAGGTTCTCTCTAGGTTTGTCCTTTCATTATATGTGTTTCATTGCTCATACATTGATAGACATACATTATTGAATAAAGGTTCCCTATTACGAAATTACGAGTTGTAGATTCTCCAAAGGACTGACAACTTGGATTTGTCTTCCATAAAATAATAGGCGCATCATTACCCTCTATGAAGATGGAACTATGATGAAAACTTCGAGGAAGGAGAAGTCCATCTTCTTTCGTTCATCAACCAGAAGTGGAAGATGGACTTCGTTCTTGGGGAAGTTATTCATATCTCAAAGCGTCGATGGGATTGAGCATTGCAGCCTTTCTCGCCGGATAAAATCCAAAAAATATCCCGATAGCAATTGAAAAGCCGAACGAAAGAATAATCGAGAATGCTGTGACGATCGTAGGCCACTTCGCAATGCTCGATATAATCGATGAACCGGCAACGCCAAGGATGATTCCAACAATACCGCCCAATAAACTAAGCACAAGCGCTTCAATAAGAAATTGAGTAAGGATGTCTCTACTTCGTGCGCCAATAGACATCCGGATACCGATTTCGCGCGTGCGTTCTGTGACAGAGACAAGCATGATGTTCATAATGCCGATTCCGCCGACAAGCAACGAAACCGATGCAATACTTGCCAGAAGGATTGTGAGGATATCAGTGGTTGCTGTTGCTGTTGCGGCGAGGTCAGTCTGGTTACGAATTGTGAAATCGTCCGGATCATACGGTTGAATTTTATGCCTCATGCGCAGAAGGTCGGAGATCTGTGTTTGAGCAACACTGATATCCTTCAAACTCGTAGCGGAGACAAGGATAAACCTTAAATTGGGCCAATGAGAGAGTCTTCGTATGACGGTGGTATAAGGTGCAAGGATAACATCGTCTTGATCCTGCCCCATTGCGTTTTGCCCTTTTTTTGTCAGCACGCCGACGACTTTAAATGGGACACTTCGTATGCGAACAGTTTGATCAACCGGACTCGATTCGGGAAAAAGATTATCAGCAACTGTTCTTCCTAAGATGCAGACTTTTGCTGCTGCCTTCACATCTTGATCGGTGAAGAACTCTCCGTATTCAACCGGCCATTGGCGTATCTCAAGATAGTCGGAGCCGACACCCTGAATACCGGTCGACCAATTTAGATTGCCGGCAATGACCTGACCTCCGGCTCCTGCCCCCGGCGAAATATACTGAACTGCCGGGCATTCTCTTCCAATAGCGAGAGCATCATCCTCTGTGAGAGTTGTTGCTGATCCTGCAGCAGTCCTTACTCCGGCTTGTTGTTGAGCGCCTGGATAGACCATAAGTACATTTGTACCCAACGCTGCAATTTGTTCCTTTACTGAATATTCAGCGCCCTGGCCGATGGCAAGCATCGCTATCACAGCCCCAACACCGATAATGATTCCGAGCATGGTGAGAAATGACCGCATCTTATTGCGCTGCAATGCTCTGAACGCTGAATGAAGAATATTGAGAATCTTCATGCCGCTTCCTCCTCTTCATCATCGATCATCGGCATCTCTTTGATCACCTCGGAAGCAACCTTTGGACTGCTGTTGATCCTGTCTGTTTTAATCTTACCATCTCGAAAAACGATGTGTCGTTTCGCAAACGTTGCAATGTCCGGTTCGTGCGTTACAAGAATAACTGTAATACCATGATTATTCAGTTCCTGGAATATACCCATGACCTCAACGCTTGTTCGACTATCCAGATTACCGGTTGGCTCATCGGCGAGAATAATACTCGGATCGTTTACCAATGCTCTTGCGATTGCAACTCGCTGTTGTTGACCGCCAGAAAGCTGGTTAGGATAATGATGAATTCTATCCCCAAGTCCTACGCGATCGAGCGCTTCAATAGCTTTTGCTTTGCGGACTTTGTTTGAGGTCGGACCGTAAAACAAAGGGAGCTCCACATTCTCAAGCGCCGATGTGCGCGAAAGGAGATTAAATCCCTGAAACACAAATCCGATTTTTTTATTCCGTATCGATGCGAGTTCATCTCTGGATAATTTGCCGACATCGATGCCCTCAAGGACATACGATCCCTTCGTTGGTTTATCAAGGCAACCCAAAATATTCATAAATGTGGATTTACCGGAACCAGACGCCCCCATGATTGCGACAAATTCTCCTTTTAACACACTTACCGATACTCCACGCAAAGCATGTACATCAACTTCTCCAAGTTGATAAACTTTGGTTAAGTGATCTATCCGGATAAGCGCTCCGTCAACACCTATTGGCGCAGTGTGGATATCGGCGATCATCGGAAGCCACCTCCCCCGGGGCCTCGCTGACCTTGACTTTGACTTTGTCCTGAGAGAGGACTCTGTACCTGTTGAGATGTCCCATTATTGTTAGAAGTCGCGCCAAGCACTATTTGATCGCCCGGTTTCAATCTCGATGAATTTATTTCCGTGAATCGTCCATCATTCAAACCGGTTCTTACAAAAATAGACTCAAGCAACCCATTGGATTTCAATACCCACACTCTTCCTCTTCCAGATTGATGAGAAGGTATATATGCACTTTTCTGGTACTCAGGATAATTCGAAACAATTCCGAATTTTGCAGCATCTCCAGACACTCGGGATTTTGGTTTACTTGAAGTGATTGGAGTGATCCTCTGGGACGTTTTGCCAGCGAACATCTTTTGCATTTCACTGCGTAGATCTTCTGGACTTAACTTGCCGCCATGCGCCGATTGAATTGAGTCTCTGATAGCTCGGAAACGCAATCTGTCTGTTGGTGATGGTTCTGATGAGTTGTTGTTTTCAGTAAAGGAAGGGCGGCCCGACTTTAATGAGTCTGTTATATTTTCTCCTCTTCCTATATAACTATTTCGTGCGGAACCAGCACCTGTTGTGTCAATAATATCTGCCGCAGGTTGAAATCGTAAGGCCATATTCGAGACTTTCATAACATTTTGTGCGCTCGCAATGAGGATCTTCACGTTTGCTGTCATTCCCGGCATAAGCTTCAACTGATCATTTTGAACATCGATGATGACAATATAATTCACAACGTTTTGTACTGACTGGGGAGCAAGCCTGATCTGTGACACCGTGCCTGAAAATGTCTCATCAGCATAAGCATCGACGGTAAATGTTGCCGGCTGACCAACACTGATCCTGCCAACATCGGATTCATCAACCGTGGTTTGAACCTGCATTTTCTTCAGATCGTTTGCAATGGTAAATAATGTTGGAGAAGAGAAACTCGCCGCTACTGTTTGACCTATATTCACTGCACGATTGATCACGACACCATCGATCGGAGCATAGATTGTCGCGTACGCCAAATTAATTTTTGCTCTATCCAATGAGGCTTGGGCTTGTTTTAACGCGGCTTGATTCGATTCGTACGACGTCAGGGCAGCAGAGTAATTCAATTCTGATTCGAGGCCTTTCTTATACAGTTCAGAAGTTCGTTCGTATGATCGTTTACTGTCATTTAATTGCGCTTGCGCACGATCAAGGCTTGCATCAGCATCTTTTACAGATTGGACAAGGAAGGTAGAATCAATTTGTGCGATGAGCTGTCCCTTCTTCACAATAGAGTTGAAGTCTGCATAGAGCTTAGCAACGATCCCTGAAACCTGTGTTCCGACATCAACACTTATGACGGCATTAATAGTGCCTGTTGCTGTTACAAAGACTGTCAAATCTCCTTGCGTAACTTTATCAAACCGGAAATTGTAGCTCTGACTTTTGTTTCTTGCAAAGAGTAGAATTACTCCGATAACTATTACGACAACCACTGAACCATAGATATAGTAAGATTTTTTCATTAGGAACTCCTGAAGAACTATCAAATAAGATTTTCACATCCTCTGTAGATATTAGACGAATCCTGCACCGGAAAGTTTTTTAATTTCAAACGGAATCAATGATGATTTCGAGCAGCAGGCTAACATATAGACAATATTTGAAGTCCGAAAGTTTCATCGGCTTTGTTCAATATTGTATGGCGGGGGATAAAATAACGTTATTTGGCGTGTTTGAACGTTAACTGTCTATGCGAAGGTTTGTTTTGTTACGATATGCCAATAAGTTCACGTAATGTTTTCCCTGAAATCACCTGGCCCTCTTTCAGAATTGTTCGAACAGAAACTTGCCCGCGTTTCGCACGACGTACAAAATCCGATTCAGTGAAAATAACGGTCTGCAATTTTGCACCATACCGCTTCCATACAATGGGTGTAATAAGGTTGAGGTGACTGCGAATTTCTCGTTCCGTCATCCGGCTGTTGATAACAAGGCACAAGTCAACTGTAGTGTCGTGCATATCGCGTTTCATAATACTGTTGCCATAAAGAATTGCACTCTCGACATGAATCGCCAATTCTTTCCGCAGACGCTTGGCAAGACGTCCAAGATGTCGCCGCTCAATCTCTAGCATGGGAAGAATTCCTTCATGCCACAAGCGATGTTCTCGGTTAACGGTGAAGAGGTGATCGCGTCCTCCACGATTGCGATTGACGAAACCGATGTGCTCGAGTCGTGTGAGAGCCTTCAAACAAGATCGGTGGTTCATGTGAGAAAGCCGCGCAATTTCTCTGCCGGAAAGCGGACGCGCAGCATCCATGAGGATTCGCAGTGTAGAGATATGTGACCACGTGGAAAAGACTTCATCAAGGATATAATCGAAACGCATAGATTGACTTTCTAGAGCCGGCAGTAAATTGGGCGTAAGTTTAATGCAGCGACACTCGGATTAATTCAGTTTGTTTTCATAAAAGTTTTGGATACATTTCTCTCCATATGGATACAAAAGCATCCATAATATAGCAGAATATTCATTTTCAAGAAAGCGGCTTTTGTTTTTTTCGCATAACTGAAAAGCAGAAGGCGATTTTATGCGAAAGAAGTCGCATTGCAGATCGGTACATTTCTTGTCTTCTTAAAGTTGATTCATTAAGAAAATGTGATGTTATGCATGAACTTTCGGTTGCACAAAGTATTGTCGAGATAATTCAGAATCATGTTCCCGAATCGGAATGGGAGCGCGTTGCAGCAGTGCGGTTAAAAATCGGTACAATTGCCGGCGTTGTTCCTGAGTCGCTTGAGTTTTCGTTTCAAGCCATTACGGCTGAATCATTCCTGAAGAATGCCCGTCTGGACATTGAATCTATTCCTTTTCAAATTCATTGTAACACATGCAATACGACAGCAGAAAACGAAGTTGGATTTGCGTTGTGTGGTACGTGCGGAAGTACAGATACGAAAATATTATCGGGATCGGAGCTGTACATCACAGAGATTGAGATAACAGAACCGGAAGAGGCGATGCCATGAGTATCGTGACCGTCGAACGAAAAGTGCTGGAGAAAAACGATGAGCTTGCGGCAAAAAACCGCGAACTTTTTCAACAGCATGGTGCATTTGTCGTAAACATTGTCAGCTCGCCTGGTTCCGGCAAGACAAGTATTTTAGAACGAACGTTCGAATATCTGAAAGGTAAGCTTCGTGTCGCGGTTATTGAAGGCGACGTGCAGACAGATTTTGATGCGCAGCGTGTTGCAAAGTTTCATGTGCCCGTTGTGCAGATCGTTACAAACGGCGGCTGTCATCTTGATGCAAAATTAGTGCAGGATGCGCTTGCGAATCTCAATCTAGACGGAGTGAAACTTTTAATCATAGAGAACGTTGGCAATCTGGTGTGTCCTGCCAATTATGATTTGGGTGAACATGTGAAAGTTGTCGTGGCAAGCACAACCGAAGGTGATGACAAACCGTTGAAATATCCGGCGATGTTCCGTAATGCTTCTGTTCTTCTCATCAATAAAATCGACCTTCTGCCATACGTCAACTGCAATCTTGCAGAACTAAAAGCTAATGCTCTTAAAATAAATCCAACCCTGAAAGTCTTCGAGACATCCTGCACAACAAATTATGGCATTGCAGAATGGTGTCATTGGCTGGAAAAAACAAGCCGAGAGTATTATAAATAGTCAACAAAGAACCATGAACGAACAACTGAAAATAGGCCAATAAAAAACTATGGTACAACCAGAAACAAAAAATCATCCAAGCGGCGACAATCGGTTTAAGCTGCTCGACCGCGCGATTACAAAGCATCATGGAAGCGGTGACGCATTGATCGAGATCCTCCATGTAGCGCAAGGCATTTTTGGATTCCTCGAAAATGACCTGATGGTCTACATTGCCAATGCACTGAAACTTCCGCTGAGCCGTGTGTATGGCGTCGCAACATTTTATCATTTCTTCCGCTTGAAACCGCAAGGCGAACACACATTCGTACTGTGCACAGGTACCGCATGTTACGTCAAAGGTGCAAATGAAATTCAAAAAGCAGTCGAACATCACTGTGATTGTAAATTCGGTGAAACAACAAAGGACAATAAAGTCTCACTCATTTCGGCGCGTTGTGTCGGTTCGTGCGGATTAGCTCCGATTTCTGTACTGGACGATTCTGTTGCAGGAAAAATGACTCCCGATGAAGCGGTAAAACGCATAAAACATTGGCAGGAAGAAATAAAGGAGGTTGCGGCATGACAAACGAAGATCTCCGTGAAGTAGCAGAAAAGGAACAAACACGACAGGCGCAATTCGAACACCGCATTCTTTATTGCTCATCTGCCGGTTGTGTTTCGAGCGGATGCGATGCAGTGAAAGCCGAGATGAAAAAAGCGATTGAAGAGCTCGGATTAACGAAGAAATGCGAATTGATCGGCACGGGCTGTCTCGGTCTCTGCGGCGAAGGTCCGTTAGTGTTCGTGCATTCCGATCCGACACTCTATCAGCATGTAGATGCAAAAACAGCACGTCGCATCGTAGAAGAACATATTGGACAGGGGAAGAAAGTACATGAGAACGAGATTGATTTAAATGCCCCGTTCTTTGCTTCGCAAAAGAAAATCGTGCTGGAAAATATGGGCAAGATTAATGCTGAGAGTATTGAAGAATACATCGCGGCAGGCGGATATGAAGCACTCGCTAAAGCGCTGACCGAGTTGACGCCGGAAGAAGTTATCAGCGAAATTCGAAAAGCCGGGTTGCGCGGCAGAGGCGGCGCTGGTTATCCCACCGGATTGAAATGGGATATCGTTCGCAAGGGTGTAGCAGATCAAAAGTATGTTATCTGTAATGCCGACGAAGGAGACCCCGGTGCATTTATGGATCGCAGCGTTCTCGAAGGTGATCCGCATCGCGTGCTGGAAGGAATGGCTATTGCCGGATATGCGGTTGGTGCAAGCCAGGGATTTGTGTATGCCCGCGCAGAATACCCGCTTGCCATTGAACGATTGAAGACAGCGATCAAACAGGCGGAAAGACTTGGACTGCTTGGAAATAGAATTTTTGAATCGCAATTCAATTTCCGTATTGATATTCGCATTGGTGCAGGTGCGTTTGTTTGCGGTGAAGAAACGGCGTTGATGCGTTCCGTCATGGGGCGCCGCGGCCGTCCAAAAGTGCGTCCGCCCTATCCGTCAGAAAAAGGATTGTGGGATAAACCGACCCTTATTAATAATGTGGAAACGTATGCGAACGTCGCTCCAATCTTGAGGAATGGCAGCGAATGGTTTACAACCATTGGAACACAAAAAAGTCCCGGTACAAAAGTGTTCGCGATTGCAGGAAATGTGATGCGTCCCGGGCTTATTGAAGTGCCGATGGGTATTGCGTTGAGAAAAATTGTGTTTGATATTGGCGGTGGAACACCGGAAGGGACGAAATTTAAAGCTGCCCAAGCTGGCGGACCGTCCGGTGGATGCATTCCAACAGAACATCTCGATATAACGGTTGATTATGAATCGCTTCAAACAGTCGGTGCTATGATGGGCAGCGGCGGTATGATTATTATTGATAATACTTCCGATATGGTGGAAGTAGCAAAATATTTTTCCGAATTCTGTATGGATGAATCATGCGGAAAATGTATTCCTTGCCGTGTCGGCACAAAACATATCTTTATGATGCTCGACAAAATTATCAAGGGAGAAGCAACCGAAGAGGATTTCGAATTGCTTAAAGAGCTTTGTGTCATGGTAAAAGAAACAAGCCTCTGCGGCCTTGGTCAATCAGCCCCCAATGGTGTGCTCTCTACAGTACGATTTTTCAAGGACGAATACATTTCGAAGTTGAAACAATCGGACAATAATGCAATACATACCAGTGAAAAATCGTCGCTCACTACCGCGAAGGAGGCATAATCCATGTCGATTATAACATTTATTATAGATGAAGAACATTACAGCGCGAAAGAAGGAGATACCATCCTTCAAGTTGCGCGTGATAATAAAATTCACATTCCCACATTGTGCTATCTTGACGGTTTGTCCACCTTCGGTGCCTGCCGATTATGCGTTGTCGAGATCGAGGGATCACCAAAATTGTTTCCTGCGTGTACTACAAAACCAACGGAAGGCATGATCGTTCGTACGAACACGGATCGGTTGAAAAAATATCGCCGAATGATTGTCGAGCTTCTGGCATCTGAAGGAAGCCACCAGTGTGCTGTGTGTGTGGTCAATGGACATTGTGAATTACAGAACTTAGCATACGAAGTCGGTCTCGACCACGTGCGCTTCCCTTATCTCTTCCCCCATAAAGCTCTCGATGCCACGCATAAAGAATTTGTGCTGGATAGGAACCGGTGTGTTTTATGTACGCGCTGTGTGCGAGTCTGTCATGAAGTTGAAGCGGCACACACATGGGATATCGCGGGCCGCGGGATTGATTGTGAAATTATTGCCGACCTGAATCAGCCGTGGGGTGCATCGGAAAGCTGCACATCGTGCGGCAAATGCGTACGCGTGTGTCCGACAGGTGCGTTGTTCGATAAAGGCGCGTCGATCGGCGAGATGCAGAAAGAGCGCGGGTTTATCAAGTTTATTGTCAATGCCCGCAACAAGCGCGAATGGGTACACACGGCGCATGAAGAAGAATAAAATCAGTGCAAAATGAAAAATAGATTAATGAAAAAACAATAACGAAACCACTCTACGAGAAATAAATAATTATGAAACCAAGAGTAGCAACAGCATGGCTGGGAGGATGTTCCGGCTGTCATATGTCGTTCCTCGATTTAGACGAACGGCTTATCGAACTTGCAGACAAGATTGATCTTGTCTATTCTCCTATTGCTGATGTAAAAGAATTCCCACAGAATGTCGATGTCACACTCGTCGAGGGCGCAATTGCAAATTCCGAAAACGAAGAGATGGCGCACATCATTCGAAAAAATTCCCGCATTGTTGTAGCATTCGGTGATTGCGCAACGACCGGCAATGTGACAGCAATGAGGAATTCCATTCCGCTCGAAGAAGTTCAAAAACGCTCATACATCGAACTTGCAGATAAGAATCCCCAGATCCCGAACGAGTATGTCACCATTGCACAACTTCTCAAAACGGCTCGGCCTTTGCACGAAATGATCAAAGTTGATGTGTGGCTGCATGGCTGTCCGCCGACCGCCGACCAAATTTGGTTTGCCGTGAGCGAACTATTGCAAGGCAAAATTCCCGTTCTGCCGCCGGCATATTTACGGTACGGATAACCGGGGGCATGGAACAAATGCACGCAAAGCATGCATCTTTATGAGGCATTGTAAAAGTAAAAAATATTAATCGTATGAAATGAGAAAAATATGTCGAAAACAATAACATTAGCACCCGTGACGCGCATCGAAGGTCACGCAAAGATTACTATTCAATTAGATGATAACAGCGATGTCTTGGATGCCAGATTTCATGTAAATGAATTTCGCGGATTCGAAAAATTCACAGAAGGCCGTCTACTCTGGGAAATGCCCGGTATTACATCGCGTATTTGCGGTATCTGCCCTGCCAGCCATCTATTAACATCGGCAAAAGCCGGTGATGATATTCTTGCGGTAGAAATTCCGGAGACTGCTGAGAAATTACGCCGCCTTCTTACACTCGCACAGTGGCTGCAATCTCATGCGCTCAGCTTCTTCCATCTTTCTGCACCGGATTTCCTGCTTGGATTTGATTCCAATCCGGCAACGAGAAATGTATTCGGTCTTATCGCTGCCGATAAAGAATTTGCAAAGCGCGGTATTCGCTTGCGAAAGTTTGGTCAGGAGATCATCGAGATTCTCGGCAGCCGCCGCATCCACACACCATGGACAGTTCCGGGCGGTGTTCGTGAACCGCTCGATCCTGCAAAGAAAGAGTACATGCTCGGCTGGATTCCTGAAGCGAAAGAAACTGTCGGGCTTGCATTGGATGCGATAAAGAAAATCCATAAGAAGTTTGCAAAAGAAATTCCGGAGTTCGGTAACTTCCGCTCTCTTCTTGTTGGACTTGTTTCTAAGGACGGCGGACTCGAGTACTACGACGGCACTCTTCGCATTATGGATGGAAATGGAAATACTATTGCCGATAAATTAGAACCCAAGAAGTATTTTGAATATTTTGGTGAAGCAGTAGAGCCGTGGTCTTATCTGAAATTCCCGTACTATAAACCGTTCGATTATCCAAAAGGAATGTACCGGGTTGGCCCATTAGCGCGCGTAAATATTTGCGATTATATTGAAACACCGCTTGCAGAGGCGGAACGAAAGGTTTTTAAGAAGCTGAGCGGCAATGTTGGCGTCGTGAACAACTCCTTCTATTATCATTATGCTCGCTGCATTGAAATGCTCTTTGCGGTAGAGAAAATAGAAATGCTGCTGAACGACCCCGCGATTCTCGACACGAATATTCGTTCGCAGGCATCAATCAATCGCCTCGAAGGTGTCGGCTGTACTGAAGCGCCTCGCGGTGTCTTGTTTCACCATTACCACGTGAATAAAGACGGCGTTATCCAGAAAGCGAATCTCGTCATTGCGACAGCACAGAACAATATTGCGATGAATCGTACCGTCCGTCAGATTGCCGCGCATTTCATTGATGGTAAGAAGGGAAAAATTACAGAAGGTATTTTGAATCGCATCGAAGCCGGGATCCGCTGTTACGATCCGTGCTTGTCCTGCTCAACGCATGCGCTTGGTCAGATGCCACTGCATGTGGAATTGGTGAGCGCGAGCGGAGAGGTGCTTGACGAAGTTCGGCGATGAGTAACGTGCTCGTCATCGGGTACGGCAATACGCTTCGCGGCGACGATGCGGCAGGTGTTCATGCGGCCGAGTTGATTGCACAGCGTCATCCTAAAATCACTTGCGTTTATTTACATCAGCTTGTGCCTGAAGTAGCGGAACAGATCGCTGAATGCGACGTTGTTTTCTTTATCGACGCACAAAAAGATATCACAGAAGCGAATGCGCGGTTAATTGCACCGAGTGTTGAGGCCGATCAGCCGCGTACTCATTTTATCTCACCGGAATCTCTTCTTGCTCTCAGCCAGCAATTGTACCAGCATCTGCCAGCAAAGGCATATGTGGTCGGTATCCCCGCATCTCAATTTGAATTCAGCGAGGAGCTTTCTGCATCTACCAAAATTGGTGTCGACGAGAGTGTACAAATAGTAAATAAAATACTTAACGAATTTCATCTTTAAGTTACCTTATTTATTCTACCTGTTTCTTTCGTTATTTTTCTATCTTCCCAAATCTCTTAAAAACCCATATTTTAGGGCTCAAAAATTTCTTTATAATTTACTTGACAGTATGATATTATAATGATATCATTTTAATAGCACACATTAAGAAAGGAAAAACTGCTATGAAAACTGTTACAGAAATAAATGCAAAACGCATCAATGCATTTGTTGCGCTTCTCTTCGTTATCATTCTACTCGTTCTCAACGTTTACCTGATTTATTGGATGGCGGTTAAGGAAGCACCGGAATATCTTTGGATAGAGATCCCGCTCTTCATCGTTACATTGATATCCTTTATGGGATTCTTCATCGTCCAGCCAAACGAGGCACGAGTGCTTGTGTTCTTCGGAAAGTATATCGGTTCCGTCCGCGAAGCCGGATTCTGGTATGCAAATCCTTTTGCCGTAAAGAAACATGTTTCGCTTCGTATTCGTAACTTCAACAGCGAGCGCATCAAGGTCAATGATCTGCACGGCAACCCTATAGAAATCGCTGCGGTTGTTGTCTGGAGCGTTGTTGATTCAGCTCGTGCATTGTTCGATGTAGAGCATTATGAAAACTTCGTCGCTATTCAAAGCGAGACGGCGATTCGTGCGCTCGCTTCCGAATATCCTTACGACGCACCGGATGAGGATGTACCGTCACTGCGCGGCAGACCGCAGGAAATTGCAGAACGTATGAAACATCAAGTCCAGACCCGGCTGGAGATCGCGGGTGTTGAAGTGAACGAAGCTCGCATCAGCCATCTCGCTTACGCACAGGAGATTGCACAAACGATGCTGCGCCGCCAACAGGCACAAGCTATTATTGCTGCGCGCAAGAAGATTGTTGAAGGTGCAGTCGGCATGGTGGACCAAGCATTGAAGATGTTGAGCGAACAAAAGATTGTAACGCTGGATGAAGAAAAGAAAGCGACCATGGTGAACAACCTGATGGTAGCGCTTGTGTCCGAAACTGCCGCGCAGCCCATCATCAATACGGGCACCTTATATCAATGAGCGATAAGAAAAAATTTCTTTTACGTTTAGATGAATCACTCTATGCCGCCCTCGAAAAGTGGGCGGCAAGCGATCTGCGCAGCGTTAATGCGCAGATCGAATTTCTTCTTTCGGACGCAATGCGAAAAGCAGGTCGGTTGAAAGCACAGGATCAATTTAATGATAGCCGAGAGAATTCAGACCGAGCGCCCTCGGTTTAGAGCATTCGTGGAAGGAATTATTTAGAATGTATACTGGAGAAATCATGTCCTCAATAAACTTAGATAAAAAAACAATGCGTACGATGACCGCACTTGTTGACCACACATTGACTTGGGTCAAGCCGAGAATCTTTAAATCGGACTATGAATTGCGCTTTGGAGATGAATTGATTGCAACACTTCGCTTTCCAAAGATCTTTAGCTCAGCAGCAATCGCAGAGAACGGAGATGGCTGCTGGACGTTTAAGCGTGTTGGTTTTTTTAGAAAAAGGACGATCATCTGCCCTCGCGGTTCAGGCACCATTTTGGGAATATTCAAGAAGAATTCGTGGAAAGCAGGTGGTTGCCTAGAGCTTTCCGATGGCCGCAAATTTAAGACAATTGCAAATCTTTGGAAGAATACAATCGAGTTTCAAACTGATATTGGAGAAACATTAATTCATACTAAGACCAATGGTTTTTTCCGATTTTCCGCGACTGTACAGATGAATCGCAAATGTTTGCAAATACCCGAACTCCCCTGGATGGTGATGTTAGGATTGTATTTGATTGTTATGATGAGACGAGATGAAGCGTCGCATGCTGCGCATGGATAATTTTTTCGAACGTCCTTTTTGCCCGATGCAGGCCAAACATCATAGAATTATTGTTGATTGAGATTACAAAAAGCAGAGCGGTTGAAAAACAGGATGATACTCTAAGGAAATATAAATAGTAATAATTTTTTCATGTAATCGGTTTGTTTAGATATCGATAAAACGATATTTATTGAATGAAAGGGGGTTCGTTATGCGGATTAAAAATCTTTTTATAGGCTTTATTTTTACATTTCCACTTGTGCTGGTGGTAAGTGTTTGCGTGGGGTACGGGTATAACTTGTTCGTTCATAGTACAGGTGTTTTACCCTGGGCATCTTCTTTCCAGCTTGCGTTCATCTTTGGAATCGCATTACCATGGATTCATGAATGGGAAAAACATACTCTCCTTCGCCTGGATAAATCGCTCTATGCGGCATTAAAAAATTGGGCTATGGAGGATCATCGCAGCGTCAATGCTCAAATAGAGTTCTTATTGACTGATGCTGCCCAAAAAGCGGAAAGGTTGAAGAAACAGGAGACTGCAAGAAGGTCAGATGTATAACGATTGCGCTTTACCTTCGATACCATTACTGATTGAATTTATGAGAGGATGAAAGAACTCGTTATAGGTTTGACACGTTTTTTCAAAATATGTTGGACAAGAGAATATTCTGTCCAAAAAGATTTGATCATCCCGCTCAGCCGATATGTGTTACATATATAGTCTTATTTAATCCCAGCATGATATTCCTGTAATGATTTCACCTTATATGCCCCATGTATTCTTGCTTTAATTCCGATGGCGGCAGCGAGGGCGGCGGCAGTTGTTGTGATATACTGAATTTTAAATTTTATAGCATTCTTCCTGATATACGAATCGTCGTATTCACTCATCTTGCCGGCAGGAGTATTGACAACAAGTTGAATTTCCCCATTCTTAATAGCATCGACAATATTTGGCCTGCCTTCATAAACTTTCTTGATTGACTGTGATGCAATTCCATGTTCTTTCAAGAAGCGATGCGTTCCTTCGGTAGCAAATATTTTAAATCCCATTTCTTGATATTGCTTTGCTGGTTCCAGAATTCCCTGTTTGTCTCTATCTGCTATCGTAATCAGGATATTGCCTTTAATGGGAAGACAGAGTTGTGTCGCTTCCTGCGATTTGTAATAGGCTAATCCAAATGAATCTGCCAGACCCAGCACCTCCCCGGTGGAGCGCATTTCCGGACCGAGCACAGGATCAACTTCCGGAAACATGTTGAAGGGGAAAACTGCTTCTTTCACTCCAAAGTGATCAAACTTCCCGTTTTTCAAACCGCACTCTGACAATTTTTTACCGAGCATAATTTGCGTGGCGATTTTTGCCATCGGAATATTACAGACTTTCGATACCAGTGGAACCGTTCGTGATGCGCGTGGATTCGCCTCGAGTATATACACCTGGTCGTTGCAAATGGCATATTGAATATTCATTAATCCTACCACCTTTAATTCAATCGCTATCTTTTTGGTGTACTCACAGATTGTCTTGATGTGTTTTTCCGGAATGTTCACCGGGGGAATAACGCATGCCGAATCGCCCGAATGCACTCCAGCGTATTCGATGTGTTCCATCACAGCGGGCACGAATGCATCCGTGCCGTCGGAAATTGCATCGGCTTCGGTTTCAATTGCATTTTCGAGAAATTTATCGATGAGTATAGGCCGCTCCGGAGAAATATCGACAGCAGCCTTGACATACTGCAGCAGCATGTCCTCATCCAGAACAATTTTCATTCCTCTCCCGCCAAGAACGTACGAAGGCCGCACCATGAGCGGGTAACCAATTCTGCTTGCTATTTCGATGGCCTGTTCAAGCGTGCTCGCCATGCCGGATTCCGGCTGAGGAATTCCGAGCTTTTTCATAACCTGACGGAACAGATCTCTATCTTCGGCGAGATCTATTGCATTAACACTTGTCCCAAGGATTTTTACATTTGCTGCAGCAAGTTGGGTGGCAATATTGAGCGGGGTTTGTCCGCCAAACTGAACGATGACTCCTTCCGGTTTTTCCTTTTGATAAATACTGAGAACATCTTCAACCGTCAGCGGTTCAAAATATAATTTATCGGATGTGTCATAATCGGTCGAGACAGTTTCCGGATTACAATTGACCATAATCGACTCATACCCGGCATCGCGAATGGCGAAGGCGGCATGCACACAGCAATAGTCAAACTCAATTCCCTGGCCGATACGATTTGGCCCGCCGCCAAGCACCATGATTTTTTTTCTGCTGCTGACAGAAACTTTGTCTGGTGCATTATACGTCGAAAAATAATACGCTGCATTTTTCACACCGCTCACAGGCACCGGTTCCCATCCTTCAGCAACACCGAGCGATTGCCGCTTTTCTCTTATTTCTTTTTCAGAGAATGCTAATAATTTTGAGAGATACTTATCCGCAAAGCCGTCCTTCTTTGCCTGGATAAGCAGATCATCCGGCAGTCTCTTTCCTTTATATGTGAGGATCTTCTCTTCCAACTCGACCAGCTCTTTCATCTGCTGGATAAAAAAGTGCTTGATATATGTTTTCGTATGAAGTTCCTCGATGCTCGCGCCTTTTCTCAAGGCTTCATACATAATGAATTGCCGCTCACTGGAAGGATATTGAAGCATCGCCATGAGTTTTTCGAGCGGTTTCGTATTGAAGTCCTTAGCAAAACCTAATCCATACCGGCCGGTTTCGAGTGAACGGATCGCTTTCTGGAATGCTTCTTTATAGTTCTTTCCGATACTCATCACTTCGCCGACGGCTTTCATTTGTGTGCCAAGCTTATCTTCAAGCCCTTCGAACTTCTCAAATGCCCATTTGGAGAATTTCACCACAACATAATCGCCGGAAGGTGTATATTTTTCCAGAGTTCCATCACGCCAATAGGGAATTTCATCCAGCGTTAATCCGCCTGCGAGAAGAGAGGAAACCATTGCGATCGGGAATCCGGTTGCTTTCGATGCAAGAGCCGACGAGCGTGACGTGCGCGGATTAATTTCTATCACGACAACCCTGCCTGTCTTGGGATCGTGGGCAAATTGGACGTTTGTCCCACCGATAACTTCAATGGCTTCAACAATGTCGTATGAATATTTTTGCAGTTTCTTTTGCAGCGCGGGATCGATAGTGAGCATCGGTGCCGTGCAATACGAATCTCCCGTATGCACACCCATTGCGTCCACATTTTCAATAAAACAGACTGTGATCATTTGGTTTTTGGAGTCTCGCACAACTTCCAGTTCAAGTTCTTCCCAGCCGAGAACCGATTCTTCTACTAAAATTTGATGAACAAGGCTTGCCGATAAACCTCTCGCGGCGACGGTACGAAATTCTTCTAAGTTGTATACTAATCCGCCGCCGGTGCCGCCCATTGTATACGCCGGACGGATAACAACAGGGTATCCAAGTTCTTCCGCAACCTTTTCCCCATCCTCAACGGTATGAACGGCTTTGCTCTTTGGCATATCGATTCCCAGCCGCGTCATCGTTTCTTTAAACGCTGTACGGTCTTCACCGCGTTCTATCGCGTCGATGTTCACGCCAATAACCTTAACGCCATATTTTTCCAGCACTCCGTTTTTCGCCAGCGTCGAAGATAAGTTGAGCCCCGTCTGTCCTCCTAAGTTTGGAAGAAGCGCGTCGGGTCTCTCTTTTTTAATTATCTCGGTAAGCGCATATTCATTCAAAGGTTCAATGTAAGTGAAATCGGCCATGCCGGGATCGGTCATAATGGTAGCTGGATTTGAATTGACAAGTACAATCTTGTAGCCCATCGAACGCAATGCTTTGCATGCTTGAGTTCCAGAATAATCAAATTCACATGCTTGTCCGATGACAATAGGTCCCGATCCAATAATGAGTACTTTCTTTATATCTTCACGTTTTGGCATTTGTCTCCCTTATATCTAAAAAAATTGTTGGGGATGTCATTCCCACATGCCAAAGGCATCCCTTCGGGAAAAGCGGGAATTCAGAACAATAGCCTCCCGCGTACGCGGGAGTAACAAAATACCTCGCTGTTTGCGTCGAGGATTATTTATTAATTATGCCGAGCAGTTACGAAATCTTTAACGTAATAATTTTAAACGCTGCTGCCGCCGCTCCTACTCCATTATCAATATTAACAACCGCAACTCCCGGAGCGCAGCTCGTGAGCATTGCAAAAAGTGCCGTGAAACCGGAAAGTGCAGTGCCGTACCCGACGCTTGTTGGAAGTGCAATGATCGGCTGCGGATAAAGTCCTGCGATAACGCTTGGGAGAGCGCCTTCCATCCCCGCTGCAACAATAAGAACATCACAATCTCGCAGCTTCGTATCGTTCGCAAACAGACGATGAATCCCGGCAACACCCACATCAAAAACTCTCTGCACTTCTACACCGAGACTTTCTAACACAAGCGCCGCTTCTTCGCACGCTGTAATATCGGTCGTTCCAGCGGAAACAATACCGATTCGTCTTCCGGAAACGTGCGGCAACGGTTTACCGACACGGAAGGAGCATGCATCTTTTAAAAACAATCCCTGCGGAAAAGCTTTTTTCAGCTTCGGGAAAAATTCTTTCGGGCAGCGTGTACCGAGCACGAGTTTTTGTTTTGCATAGAGCGCATTTGCAATTGCGATAATGTGCTCTACTGACTTATTTTCGCAATAGATTACTTCAGGAATCGAAGTTCGATCACGGCGGGACATATCAAGCTTTGCATACTCTTCAATAGTGTGCAACGACGATGAATGAAGGTGTGCTTTTTTGTAAGAGGACGTGCGGTTTTGATGAATTGCCGAGCGGGATTTTTTATTTTGCATTCTGTACAATCTCCCGATTGAGCTTCCCGGATTTAAATCCTTCTTCATCTATCAGCACTTCTTTATATCCCAGCGATTTTAGAAAATTCTGCACATCATTGAATATTGTTGAAAGCTTTGCAATCGCCCATGCGTCTACCTCGATTTTTGCAGTTGTCTGAAAGTGCCGTACGCGCACATTCGTAAATCCTTTTTCTCGAATGTAGCGTTCCGCCTGTGCAATCATACTAATAGAAGCTCTATCGATCATTGTCCCATACGGAATACGTGAAGAAAGGCATGGCGCAGACGGTTTATCATGATTCGGCAAACCATAGAAAAGAGCGGCAGCGCGGACGTCCTGCTTAGTGAATTGGGCTTCAATCAATGGAGAATGAACTTGATATTCTTTTGCAGCAATTCTCCCGGGACGGTAATCACCGATATCATCTAAATTTGCTCCATCCAGTATGAACGGGATATTTTCTTTCTTTGCGATTGCGCCAAGCTGTCTATAGAGCTCCTGTTTGCAGAAATAACACCGGTTAACGGGATTCGCTGCGTAATTCTTTATCTCAAGTTCGTTGTATGCAATTTCCCGGAAATTGAAACAATGCGTTTCGGCTATTTTTTGTGCAAGATCGACATCTTCCGCTGTAATAGTATCTGTTGCCGCCAGCACAATGAGTGCATTTTTGCCAAGTACTTTATTGGCAACAAATGCAACAAGCGTCGAATCTACTCCGCCGGAATATCCTACGATCACTTTTCCCCAATTTTGTATGAGAGCCTCAAGCTGCTCTGTTTTTTGCATGAAGAACCTTTCTGTTTCTGAATTAATCTACGCAAAAAAGTTGAAAACTGCTTATGTGCGTCCTGTAATTTCCCGAGGGGATGTAGACAGCTACATAAAAATTATTCAGCGTGTATCATCAATGATTTAGATTTTCCGCTGCAACCAATCGGCAGCATCACTCAAACTCTCTTCACTGATAGTATGTTGAATAGGATATTCGCAATAGAAGACATCCGCCTTGGCATCCATGAACCGCTGATGTGCTTGCCTGCCAAACTCAACCGGAACAATTGGATCGTACGTGCCATGTGCAATGAAAAACGAAATTTCATCAAGATCATTCCATCGATATTTTAACGTATCCTCTTGCGGCAGCAGGCCGCTGTGCGCAACAACCCCCTTGAAGCGGTGAGGATTGGAAAGCGATACTGTCAGCGACATCATCGCACCCATGCTAAAACCAAATAAAAAAACGCGCTTTGAATCAACAGAATATTTTTGCTGAATGTCATCCAAACATTGAATGAGAGCACCGCACCCTTCCATAAGCTGATCTGTGTTCACTCCGTTTTGTTCGTCAAGATCAAACCACGTATATCCGCCATAAGGAAATCTGTATGGCGCACGAACACTAACAATGAGGAGCCGAGGATCGAATGCCGATGCTAAACCGAGAAGATCATTCTCGTCTGTACCACGGCCGTGCAGGAGAATGAGTGTTGGATACGGTCTTGTATCGTTACTGCTCAGCGGTGCGACTTTGTAGAAAAGTGATGATGCTTCCATAAGAACTTGATCAACAAGAAAAAGGCGGATTCAATGGATGAAAATAGCGGGGAGGATGAGACATACTATGACTGTTCCGATGAACGGATCAGTTCGTCAATGCCGCTTGAGCGCAGTAGTATTAATATAGAAGAATGTGAAACGATGAGATATTTTTCATTCTCGTACTCCACTTCGATGGCGGCATCGCGTAAGAAAATTGCGTAATCGCCTTCTTCGGCTTGCAAAGGTATGTACTTCACGGGATCTTTGTGAGTTGTTGACCATGATTCCTGATCCATGAACTGTGGATTCGGCAATGCATATCCGGGACCGGTGCGTACCACATATCCGCTCTGAACTTTGTCTTTCTCTTTCACGCCCGGAGGTAAATATAAGCCGTGTGCGGTGCGTTCACTCTCCTTATCCGGTGCAATGAGCACTTTGTCACCAACAAGGATTATTTTTTTGCGTGTTTTAATTTCCATTGTTTCACTATCTATAGACAAAGAGAGCACAGATGAATACTGTGCTTTCATACTGCGCTCTCTTATTTCAAACTATTTCTCCCGCCACACAATGGCGGGATTCTCAATTCGGCAGTGAACTTAGCTCGCTAAGTTTAGCCGAATTGGAAGTCGGGACGGCCCGCCTTCACTTCCGCCTTCATTGCATTCCGGCGGATAAATTGTTTCGGCGGGTAAACGGGATTTTGCGCCAGAGGCGCATGAGCCTTCCGCCCAAAAAATGGCGGACAAGTCGGCTCAGAACCCGCGATCCCCTTGTCCGAAATTGTCCCGCGAGTGTTTTTCAACGAGCGGTTGACAATTTCAGGATCCCGCATATTTTTCATGCGGGACACCACCTTTCAAACTATTTCTCCCGCCACACAATGGCGGGACACTCATAAATCTGATTTCGTCGGGACGGCGGGATTTGAACCCGCGACCCCTTGCACCCCAAGCAAGTGCGCTAGCCGGGCTGCGCCACGTCCCGAAATTGACCATACCATGATAATCACTTTTTTATAAGCTTGCAATTCAGAAGATGAAGAAGATTGTCAAAACAAAGCGATGGGCGGTTATCCGTTATCTCCGGTGAGGCGTGCAATCTGAAGCACGTAGAATCGGAGCAGTTTTTGTTTGTCGGCAGGAAGTGCTTGTTCTTCGATCCGCGCGATTTGTTCAACATCTTTCATCGCACGAACAATTGTCACCGGTACTTCTACCATGCCTTCGGACAATGACGAAAGATATTCCAGCGACGCCGCAAGGAATTGTCGCATCTCATCGTCCGCACTGGAAGCGCGGAAGAACTGCGAGAGATCGGCCGAAAGTTTCATGCCGTGAGCAGAAGCGGGAACGGTATTGAGCGGTTTTCCCGACGTGAGTGAATTGAGCGCAATGGCGAGCTCGGTAAAACTATGGACTTGCTGAAAGACCGGTTCTTCTAACATCTGCCAGATTTTTGCCCGCCAGTATTGTACATGCTCGCGAACGCCAATGATATTTCCAATCGTTGTTTTCCAACCGGCATCAATTGTTCCGTTGATACCTTCAAGAAATGTTTCAATGTTGATGTTGAAAATGTCTCTTTGCAAGAGCACAGCCAAATCAGGTCGCACGGTCGATAAAAGTTCCGGAAGGAATACGCCATCTTCAAAGAACTCGTTCACATCCACACCGTGGCGGCGAATCAATTCCTGTTGAAAGAGCCCAAGAAAATCGCCTAAGCTGTCATTATCCTCGCGCAATGCCAGGAATGCGGAATTTCCTGCGGGAAATGCCGGTTCGATTTTTTTCAGATATGTCAAATCTACATCGTGATACAGGCGGAGTGTTTGGAGAATTTCATACACAGGAAGCTGCGGCAAAATTCGATCTGCAATAAGCGTACGTGCATCACCATCTTTAAATTCCATTTGGGAAAACACATTCAATGCTCGGAATAATCCTGTCGTCAATTGATTGACACCCAGCACCATTGTCTGCGCTTGATTGTGCGCGATAGCGCGCAGCATACTGCCGTAGCGTGCCAGCGGGATGGTCTTCATAATTTTTTCTAATATTCTCTGCCCGCGATCAGTGTCTGTATCGGAACTCGGACGCACAGTCGGCCGATCGCGAAGTTGGGGCATGGTACGCGCGATAAAGTACGACGCGATATGCATACCGATCACGTCTGCATCCCGTCCGTATAAAATTTGCCGAAAATTTTCTGTGAGGATCGAAATAAATTGATCCACCACTGCATCTTTGGAGCCGAGCGTCAATCGCTCAATTTCCTGCGCGCCGCGTTCTTTCAACTGCAGGCGGCTTTCCACCAGCGATTCCGACGCCCGCAGCAAATCGCTTTGATGGATGGATTGAGATTCTTTGACATGATGAAGCACTTGCATCAATTCTTGTGCCGGCAGATAGCGTAGATGTTCCGAAAGCGTACTTTGAAATGTGCGAAGATCGCCGCCGACGAAAATTCCCATCAACGGTGTGGTTGCATATTCTGCACTCTTTCGCGCAGACGCCGGAAGATGCTGTGCAATGAGTTTCATTGCTGTGTGCGAACGGGTGAATGCCGGCTCGCCGGAAGCAGGTGCATAGTATCCACCTTGACGCTGCATCGGTTCGCCGCTGCCCATTTTAATACGTACACGGTCTGTCAGTCCTCGCTGTGCAAGCCATAACACAATTTCATTTTTCGCCTGTCGATAAGCCGCCGCACCCGCTGCCTGACCTACAGCTTGGCTTAAGTCAGAACCCGCAATAAATATTTCAGAAATAAATTCAGCAAAACGATCTTTCGTTTCTTGATCCACTCTTCTGCTTTGGTGCGCATAATCCCAGAGTTTTCCGAGATAAGTTGAAATACTATGAACTGAATCCAAATCTTCAAAAAGTGGAATCAGCAGAATTGATGGAAGCTCGAGATCCGGATGTTCGCGCAATGTATTCTCACGGCGCGCCCGCATTTTGCGATCTAATGCAATGAGCGCTTCCGCTTTTGTACACATACTCACCTGTAGTGCAAGTATGATCCCTGGATTTCCATACCGTGATGCGAGCACATTAATTTCATGAAGATTATGCACCGTGGTGTCAATAACGAACGGATCTTGCGCTGTAATCATCTTTTGATGAACACGCGGAGTAATGACCATACGCTGGAGAAGATCGCGGTAGAGGGATGCTTCGATGACAAGTTCGCGATTATCAAGATGCTGGCGAATGACTGGAATGAGCGTGCGAAGCTGTTTGCGCATTTGTTTGTTGAGCGCAAAATAATGCTCCATCGTTTCCCATCGCCGACGGCGGAGCTCCAGCATCTTCCGCTCCAAGCGATCATTATGATACCAAAGCAGTGTGAGCGGATCGCGTGCAAGATGAAGTTTCATGCCGATGTTCCGCACTTTTCCCGGTTTGACATTGAACGGAAGAACACCCCGATATCGTTTTTCAAGCTGCTGTGTCAGTATGGTGATGTCATTGAGAAGGTGTGTGAAACGCAGATTGTTTTCAGGTACGCGCTGCATTTCCATAAGAAGTTTTTGATCAAGTGAAATTCCTTTTTCGACCTGAACCAGACGAGACAACAAACGAGCCAGCCGCGAGACATTTTCAATTAATGTGGTTGCAACGAGACGGTGCCCTTGACCGGACGGCCTGTTGCTTCCATCCCAATCTCCCCAAAACGAAATAAATGTCCGCAGATTTTCATTGCCAAAGAGTGCTGCATAGTTTTCGCCATCAATGAGTGAATCCAAATCAAGAATCAGTTCTTTCGATTCCTCGCTCGAATTAATAGCAACATTGAGCGCATAATATTCCCGCAACAGTTCGTCCACAGCTGACTGTATGCGCCCTTCTGAGATTGAGCGCCGGCTGATGAGGTCGGAAATTATAGTACTAAAACAAATTTCTACTTGTATGGAATACCTCTGCGTCGGGTGGACAGTCCTGTCGTACATCCGAGAACGAAACGCTTCATCACGCAGCGGCAGCAAATCTTTAAAGAGTTCTCTTTCTAGACGCTGTGCAAGTGCGGTACCTCCATCAGCACGGGCTTGCTGAAGCAGTTCTTCGGCAATAACCAACCGATCGCGATACCGCTGCTTGAACAACTTTAACCGTTGAGGTACATAGTCGTTTCTGAATTCTGCAAGGTGATGCGCTGAATCAAATTCAGGCCCCATGCCTAACTTCACACGCTGGCTTTTTTCAAAAACTGCTTGTTCTATCTTGTTCCACTGGTCAAGATTTTTTCGTTCATCATCCGATCCTTGATAGCGAGGAAGGATACTCGGCAATCGCTTCCTATTATAACGCGCCGCTTCTTCTGCAATTAATCGATTTAAATCTATCAAGACATGACGAGTTTTCTTGAACAGAACTTCTGCACCGTCCACACCGCCAAGCGTTAGACGGAATGTTTTTCTTCCTGTCTCAAATCCATCTTCTGTATGCGCGAACGTCGAAAGAGGAAGCATGCCGATCCCGCGCCGCGCAAGTCCGGATGCGAGCCATTCCAAAGAAAGTCCGGCAGGCAGATGATCAATGACCAACAATGGGTACATACTTCCGGTAGGCGGAAGTATGTGAATGTGAAACGGATTACGATCTGCCGGCAATTTTTCAACCGCTTCGAGCAATGCTTCTGTGCGCTCAAGAAATATCTTGTTGCGCAAACGCCAATAGGAATTTACGACATCTGAATCATGCCGATAAAATAAATACGTCAGAGCAATAGCACCGATATTTGGTGCAATGAGACTATTGTGTTCGTTGAACTTTTTAAGCAGCACTTCATCTCGAATCTCCAGAACGGCAAGCCGCGCACCGGCAAGACAATCTGTTTTTGATACCGAGTGAACAGTGACTACCTTGTCCGCTTGCTTTTCTGTAATCTGAGCATTGTGCACAAGTTCTTGAGTTATCTGGCGAACGGTTTTGATAAAAGGAATATCTACCGACGGGGCAACATTTTGATACGAAAGATCATCGATGACATAAATATCGTTTTCCAGCAGCCAAGCGACAAGCGTTCGTATTGCCGACTCTTGAAATATGCGGCCAGTTGCATTGTGCGGATTGTTAATAACAACAGCACCATGGTTGTTCCAGAGCGGATCTGCAGCAAGTTTCTTTTGAATAGTCTGAATCATTGCATCAACATCAATTTCAAATTTCGGCGTAAGAGGGACAGCACATGTTGCCGGGAAACATTGTTCGTATGACCAGCTTAAATCTGGTACGATCACTTCTCGAATGTCGCAATGAAAGCCAAGCAATCCCAATGCTGTGCGCGAAGATCCACTGACAACAGTGCAATGCGTCAGTTTGTATTCCGGATGGTGCTTGACAAAAACATGTAATAAACTCGCCTTGAGTTCCTGCTGCCACGATGAAGAGTCAATGTTCGCTATCAATTCATCCAGCAGCATTTTAGAATTCGTTCCTGCGAACTGATCGGAAGTCGGAATGAATCGATGTGATTCGAGGTGCTTGACCAGATGTTCTACTTTATCCGAAATCGTACCAATGCGCTGCTCCACAGCATTCGCCCGAACATCAACTCCATGGAGCACCCGCTGTTCAAACGAATGGGCGTGCATCGAAAGGGTATGGCCTGCAAGTCCCGTGAGTGTAATTCCTTCAGATGGCGGATGAATTGAGATGTGTGTTTCTTTTCTTTCGGCAGAACGTAATGCATTTGGATGATTCAGTACATACGTGAGCAATTCTATTTCCGATGCAGACGGTGATCCTTTGAGCTGAAAGTGAAAAGCTTCAAAGACACTCAGAATTTCTGCGGGACCCGCTAAGAACATTGTCGACAACGCCTGAAACTTCTGAGAGAATATTGCAGGCGTCAACAAACGGAGAACCCGATGCACAAGTTTTGCTTCTCGCGCCAGCGAAAGATGGTTCGGTGTATTGTTGGCTTCGATGAAAAATAACGGATGCTCAATACTGAGAGAACGCAGCAAGCGGCGAGTTTCCTCGCCCAGTTCTTTTCCGATGACAAGAAATGTTGGACTGGTGTCGTTCTGTGTAAAGAATTTTTGCAATTGAATAACGAGTTCAGGCTCAGATGCCGAGAGCCGGCTGAAGCGCAGCGCCGTGAAGATTGCTTCATCAGTCGGCGAAGCAACTTCCCATAAAAATATATGTGCCGGTCGATGCACGATATATAAGGAAAGCGCATGGTAAAGAACGCGAAGCGTTTCGTACACACCGCCGGTCGCGAGAACAATCTCTCTTTTTCCTGACGTTTTACCGAGATCATACGACAGCGGTTCCTGCTGATTTTGAAGCCATGCAGTAAATGCCGTTATCAGATCGTTTGGAGCATTTCTGGAGAAACCGCCGCGCGGAGAATACGGACAGCTTTTTTGAATCAGGCGTTTGAGAAATTCGAGAAGCGGTTTGTCTGTCTCATGCCACTCGATGCGTTGAAGAATGGCATCGGTATCTTCACCGTCCAACTCTTCGCGCTGCACATCGATGTCCAGCACGATGCGGAGATATGCCGCCATCAGCCGTGCATCCTGCACTGGATTGCCGATGTGGAAATTGACGCGATCTTCCGGTGCTGTTGCCGACGACGACGTTGCCTCGCTAATTTCTGAGACGCGGGCAACTTTTAGCGGCTTCAACTGGAACAATGTACGTAAATCAGAATGCTGTGTCTGCAAGGTTGGCGCCAGAGCATTGAGTGAATATAATCTCGTTTATTCGTTTCGAACGAGATTATTTCGCCTGTCTCTTCTCCTTGATGCTGCGGTACGAATCAAGCGCATTTTGTAAAATATTTTGGAACATACCGAACAACTCAGAGCCATGTGCCATGTCCTGCGGTGAAAGTGAAACAACCGTTCGTGCATTTTTCAATCCTTGGCTTGCTTCCGCCAAACGTGCTGCCTGTGGTGTAAGCATCAAGAGCTCTGGACTGCTCTTCAACATTTCCAATTCTTCTTTATCAAACTCCAAACGTTTGCGGTTTCTTTTTAACTCGTCGTTGATGCGTAAATCATTCAACTGTGCTTCACGCTCCCATTGGCTTTTCTTGAGGTCGTACTTCTTCATCTCAAGTTGATTTTCTAATTGAGAAATCTCTTCATCTGCTTTCAATTTTGCTTTTGTACTGGCGATACGCGCTTTCTGATTTAAGATTTCCGTTTGTTCAAGAATTCTTGCCTGCTCTTGTTGTTTCAACGCCTCCGATATTTGCGGATTCACCGGCTCGAACGAAAGAATTGTCAGCGAAATGACTTCTATGCCCAGGGCTGCTTTGCTTGCCTGAACTTCTTTATGCAGGTACTCATGAATTTTTTGCGAAGAGAGTTCTTCTATTTCGAATTGCTCTGTAAAACCCTTCACATATCCCTGCAGAACCGTTTCCAATTCTTTTGCAGCATGTGCAACCGCTTCGGTGCTCCATCCGCCGACGCGAATGAGTTCTGTCAAATGTCCGGAAGCTGCAGCAACCGTCGCCGCTAATTTTACCTTAATATCGATACCGCCTTTGGCAGTCGCGTCAACAGTTAACTGAAATGAATGCGTTGTCCGCTGCAGCAACAGACTGAAGTGCCTCGGATAGAACCGCCTTTTCCGAATCGCCAAACCGTCTTTCGTTTCATAGAGAACAATAAAATCTGGTTTGCGAATGCGATATTCAAAAGCAGCCGCACTAATGAGAATAACAACAAAACCAATGACGAATTCCATGATTCTTTAGTCTCCTTCGAATAAGATGTTCGATGATATATTCTACTATACCAAGATACAATATTCACCAAAATAACGCAACGCAAGCTTTACGATTGCTTGCAAATTATCCTATGAAACAATTATAGAGGAACTTTCTGTAATTCGATTATTTGATTTAGATACTTTTTCTGTATGTTGACGTGTGTAGATATTCTATTGGGAATCACGATTTAAACACCGAATTTCATGACTTCTTGCGAGGTATTATCAAGCACCAGTATCCAATTGGTTGTCATTTCGCTAGTCTCAGGGCAGCTGGATACGAACAACACCAAGGGGCCTTGAAGCTCTCTCAAAAACAGACAGGTGTGATTGTGCCTTTCATACGGCAGCAAGTAAAAATTTGAACAACGAATAACTATGCAATTATTAACATGTAACAGAATCTTTGCATTGTATGTATTTCCCAGACTTGTTTTATTGAAAAGAAAGTAAATGGACGCCAACTAGATGACCTCATCTCATCACTTTTTTGTTCTATAAAATGAAGCTGTATATTTAGGGTAAAGATAATTTGAATACACTGATCTCACCTTATCAGGATGATTATGGAAAAAGTCAAGATTGTTTTGTACTTGGTTTTCGTTCTGCTCCTTTGTTATCTCACTTTTTCTCTTGCAACAGATTACCAGCAGAAGGAAACACGCATTCATTGTTCGTTTATTATTTGGGTCATCGATACAATTGATCTCTTCATACATGAAACCGGCCATCTTGTGTTTAAAGTATTCGGCACATTCATGGGATTTCTTGGAGGATCCTTGTTTCAAATACTTATTCCCTTCGCTGCGGTTGTTGTATTTGCACGATCATCCTGGCGTTCACTTCCATTGACGTTCTACTGGACAGGACAAAGTATAGTAAACGTTTCTATTTATATTGGCGATGCACCTTATCAGCGCCTGCAATTGATTTCACGCGGCGCTATTCATGACTGGCGCTGGCTGTTCAATTATACAGGATTGATGGAATACGCTGAAGCCATCGCCGCAGGAGTAAATGTACTTGGTCTCATAACGTGCGTGGCTGGAATTGGAGTCGGTTTCTATTATGTTGTTCACACAGCAATTCAATTATCTTCGCAAAAGAAATTGCCACCTCACAAGGAGAACTGACGTTTAACATATTCTATCCTCTCGTATTTTCATTTCAAACTATTCCCTACCTATTCAGCGCTTACAGGTTGTCGACCGAAAATATTAATATCGGTTAATCTCAATAATTGCCTTGATTAATAATTATATTTATATATATTACTATAATAAGTAAGGTGTATTTCAGCGTTACCATTACTTCGCATATATTGAATACAATAACGGGAGTTCAATGAAAAAAATAGAAGCAATACTTCGTCCCCATGCTGTGGACGACATTCGAGCAGCGCTCCTCGAAGCGGGATTCCATGGAATGACCATGACGGAAGTCAAAGGCGTTGGCAGACAAAAAGGACACACGGAAGTCTATCGCGGAGCGGAGTACCAGGTAGATTTTTTACCAAAGGTTAAATTAGAAATTGTAACATCAGATGAACGCGTGGAAGATGTCGTTTCCATTATTATTAAGAGTGCAAAATCTGGTAAAATTGGGGACGGGAAAATATTTATCTTGCCCGCAGAAGATGCTATACGAGTACGAACTGAAGAAACGGGGGATGAAGTGCTATGAAAATAGATACAGGCGATACGACTTGGATGTTAGTTTCCACTGCACTTGTAATGCTCATGACACCGGGATTAGCATTATTCTATGGCGGTATGGTGCGCCAGAAAAACGTCCTTGGTACAATTATGCAGAGCTTTGTTGCGCTTGGTGTTGTCACTGTGCAATGGGTGTTGATTGGTTATTCACTTTCATTTGGCCCAGATATTCATGGAATAATCGGCAATTTGCAGTGGTTTGGTCTACAAGGAGTAGGGCTGGAGCCCAATCCAGAGTATGCAGCAACCATTCCCCATCAAGCATTTATGATGTTTCAAATGATGTTCGCGATCATCACGCCCGCTTTGATCTCAGGTGCGTTTGCCGAACGTTTTAAATTCAGTACCTATTTGGTCTTTGTTATTCTTTGGTCAACTCTTGTGTATGCGCCACTTGCTCACTGGGTGTGGGGAGTTGGCGGATGGCTACGGTCGTTGGGAGCATTAGATTTTGCAGGTGGACTTGTAGTACATATCAGTTCTGGTGTGTCTGCTCTTGCTGCGGCAATCATCATCGGAAAGCGTAAAGGTCATGGTCATGAACATATGCCTCCTCACAATTTGACCATGACATTACTTGGTGCAACGCTGTTATGGTTCGGTTGGTTTGGATTCAATGGAGGAAGCGCTCTTGCCTCTGGTGCGCTCGCAACGTCTGCATTCTTAATGACTCATATTGCAGCTGCATCAGCGACACTTTCGTGGCTCATTGTGGAATGGAAACATCGGGGCAAACCCACACTTCTCGGCGCGGCTTCAGGTGCGGTTGCGGGTCTGGTTGCAATTACGCCGGCATCCGGTTTTGTTGGTCCGCTTGCCGCACTTACAATCGGTATTGGTGCAGGTGCTATTTGTTACTTCGGCGTGAATATCAAAAATTTCTTCGGATATGATGATTCACTCGATGCGGTCGGTGTTCATGGTGTCGGCGGAACATTTGGGGCACTTGCAACGGGTCTCTTTGCATCGAAGGCAATCAATGCCGCCGGAGCCGATGGAGCATTCTTCGGTAATCCGTCTCTCTTGCTTGTCCAACTCTTGAGCGTAGCAGTAGCAATCATATATGCATTCAGTATTACATGGATCATACTTAAAATACTTGATCGGACAATGGGATTGCGCGTCCAAATCGAGGAAGAAGTTGAAGGTTTAGATCTCAGTCAACACGGTGAAAGCGGTTATATTTTCTAGTGAAATCGGTTTGGGGCGTAGCTATGGCAGCGCCCCATTTTTTTCTTTTCTTCTTCAAGTAAAATTCAAAGTTATCCTGCTGTAGTTCCTTTCTTGCATTTCCATCAAACTTTCTCTACCATAGTTCCGAAATTTAGTTTCAACCACTTATTTGCAGCATAATGAAAAAAATCTGGTTCAGTCTCTATAACATAGCCTTCATACCGTTCTTTTGGACTCTCATTCAAATTGCTGCAGTATTTAACACGAAAATCCGGCGGGGCGTGAAGGGACGAAAGGGGTTGTTTGAAAAAATTGAACGCGACCTGTTAAAACTCACATCGAAACAGAGAGTATGGTTCCATTCATCATCGATGGGAGAATTCGAACAGGCAAAACCTATCATCGCAGCACTGCGGAAGAAATACCGCGACATCAACATCATTGTCACATTCTTTTCACCATCCGGCTATGACCATTCAAAAAATTACAAACTTGCCGATATCATCACGTACATCCCTTTTGATACAAAAGCAAACGCACACCGTTTCCTCGATCTCCTGCAACCAACAGCAGCTGTGTTTGTACGGTATGATGTTTGGCCAAATCATTTATGGGAATTGAACGCGCGAGGAATTCCAGCATTCATTGCAAATGCCACCATGCGCACAACATCAGCACGATTCTATCCACTACTGAAAAATTTCCATCGTTTGTTATACAATAATTTCACGTCCATTCTTACTGTCTCCGCTCAAGATGCTGACGCCTTCGCTCTCTTCAGATTGACTCATCCATCGGTCGAAGCTATCGGTGAGACTCGGTACGATCAGGTTTGGCAGCGCAGTGCCGATGCAAAGAAGAGGCATCTCATTCCGCCTGCCATTCTCAAAGGGAAAAACCTTTTCCTTGCCGGCAGCACGTGGCCGGAGGATGAGGAGGTTCTTATTCCCTCAATCAAAAAAGTTCTTCAGTATGATTCAAACGTGCTGGTGATTCTCGTGCCGCACGAACCTACAGAAGATGCACTGGAAGATGTTGAAAATAAACTTGGTTCAAAACCACGCTCGATCCGCTTTTCCAATCTCAATGACTATGCCAATGAACGCATCATCATTGTCGATAGTATTGGCATTTTGATGGCGCTGTATCAATACGCAAATGTAGCGTATGTCGGTGGAAGTTTCCGGCAAGGCATCCACAACGTACTGGAGCCGGCAGTGTACGGCATTCCTGTCGTCTTTGGACCAAAGCATACAAATTCGCAAGAAGCAATGGAACTCGCTCGGCGCGGAGGCGGTTTTATTGTGAACGATCAGCAGGAATGTTATCGCACGCTTCGTATATTGCTTGACGATAAAAAGGCAAATACTGCCGCTGGAAAACAAGCGCTGATGTTGGTGGAAGAAAATATCGGCGCCACAGAACGATTCATCCAATGCTTGGAAAAAAGCCTGTAAGCCTATGCGTCGTTTCCGCCAGACGCGGATGTACTTCCGGCGCAGAATATATGAGAACAATAAAACATCGAGATAAAAATATAACATATCAATTTAAAATATTACAATCACTCAATTTTGTCATCACCAATTAACTGACTCACTCAATGAAAATTGCTTATTTCGATACTATTGCCGGCATCAGCGGAGACATGACGTTAGGTGCCCTCATCAGTGCTGGTGTTTCGTTCGACGAATTGAACACAGAACTCCAAGCACTTGGCATCGGCGGATTTGAACTGCAAGCGCGGCATATTGAACGCAACGGGATGGTCGCTACAAAAGTGGATGTCGTTATATCAGAGCAGCCGCATTACCATCGGCATCTGAAAGACATCGAAGAACTAATCGATAACAGTTCTCTCACTAAAAATGTCAAAGAGCGATCAAAGAAGATTTTCAGAGAAGTGGCAATTGCCGAATCAAAAGTTCACAATACCCCTATGGAGAAAGTACACTTTCATGAAGTCGGTGCTATTGACTCTTTGGTTGATATCGTTGGTGTTTCGATTTGCTTAGAAAAATTGGGTATTCAAGCTGTCTATTCATCGCCGGTAAAAGTTGGCAATGGCGGCATGGTAAAATCCCAGCACGGCGCTCTTCCAGTGCCGACACCGGCAACGATGGAAATCTTAAAAGACTATCCTATTCTGCTGACCGATATTCCTTTTGAATTGACGACGCCTACGGGGGCAGCCATCATCAAAGCGCTTTCAGTAGGCATATTAACGATAGAACAAATTCAGGTATCTGCAATCGGGTACGGCGCGGGCGGACGTGAAATTGAACAACTTCCGAATTTACTTCGCGTGTTCATCGGTCATCTAGAACCGAATTATATCGCCGATGAAATTGTTAGCATCGAAACGAATATTGACAACATGAATCCTGAAATTTATCCATACGTTATCGAAAAGCTTATGTCTGCCGGTGCAAACGATGCGTATTTAATACCGATCTTGATGAAGAAAGGCCGCCCTGGTATTATCCTTTCAGCGCTTGTTGAACGCGCAAAAATTGATCGGATTCTTGAGATCTTTTTTCGCGAGACAACGACACTCGGCGTGCGCATTCAACCGATCGAGCGTAAAAAACTTCCACGCGGTACAAAGCAGGTGCAGACGCATTTCGGTATTGTTTCCGCTAAGGTTATTATCGTAGACGGCAAGGAACAGCTGCGGGTAGAATTTGAAGAATGCAAACGCATCGCCGCAGAAAAGAATATGCCGCTGGGCGAAGTGTATCGAAAATTGGAAAAGGAACTTGGCAGTTAATCTTCACTGCTCTTTGCAGGTCCTTCATTGCAATCATTCTTAGTCGATATTGCCCTGCATATCCCGCTCGACCGTACATTTACCTATCTTGTTTCCCCGGAGCTTCAATCTTCTGTTGCCATCGGTAAACGCGTGATGGTTCCGTTCGGCAATAAACATCTTACGGGTATCATCGTTGGATTGCCTGCGTCGACAACCGTTCCCGGCCTGAAGCCAATCAATGATGTTCTTGATGTGAAACCGACTTTTTCACCGGAACTTCTCGCGCTGACAAAATGGATTGCGGAATATTATTTGGCACCATGGGGCGAAGTGCTCAGAGCCGCAACACCGCAGGGATTTTCGCGGGAAAGCAAAACGATGGTTCATCTTCTATCGCAAAATGTCGAAACACTTTTACAAGCAACAAAAAAATCTGCGCCGCGGCAAAACGCAATTTTACAAGCGTTAAAAAGCGGCGAAACACTTTCCTTGTCCCAGCTTCAGACAAAAGCACGTGCAAAAAGTCTTCACGCTGTCGTCAACGAAATGCAGCAGCGCGGGTGGATTTCTGTGGAAGAAGTAATAGAAAAGCAGAAAGCAAAACCGAAGAGTGAACGGATTGTCAGTTTTACAGCTGACGGCATGAAGGTGCTTTCGGATGAAATACGCAAAGCAATTTTTTCTTCGAAGCAGCTCCTTCTCCTTGAAGCGCTTCAGAAAGAACTACTACCTGAAATCAACGCAATCGGTCTCAATTTCTTCTTAAAAAAAAGCAATGCATCGCTTTCTTCTCTTAAGACATTAGTAAAGAACAACATCTTGCAGATTTCTGAGCGCGAAGTATTCCGCCGCTCAGAGTATGAACCGGACAGTCCACCGCCGGATATTATACTCAATGTGAACCAGCAGCATGCACTCAACGAGATCATGAACGCGACAACGGCAGGCAAGTTTCGCGCATTCCTTTTACACGGCATCACCGGCAGCGGTAAAACGCAAGTGTATATCGATGCCATTCGCCGTGTGATGGCGCTCGGTAAGACGGCCATCGTGCTGGTACCGGAGATTTCTCTCACACCCCAGACAGTGCGGCGATTCAAAGCACACTTTGGAAACGATGTTGCGGTTATGCATAGTCAAATGTCGATGGGTGAACGATATGATGCATGGCGGATGGCACATCAAAACAAAGTAAAAATAGTCATTGGGCCCCGATCGGCAATTTTTGCACCGTTAGAGAACATTGGACTTATTGTCGTGGATGAAGAACACGACGGCTCGTACAAACAATTCGATACCACACCACGCTACAATGCCCGCGATGTTGCAGTGGTCCGCGCTTCGCATATCAATGCGGTCGTCGTGCTTGGTTCCGCAACACCATCAGCAGAGAGTTTCGCGAATGCGCTTCATGAAAAATATTCGTTGCTTGAACTTCCATACCGCGTTGATAACGCCCAGCTTCCCACTATCGATATTGTTGATATGGCGAAAGAACGACGCGCCGTCTATGACGATCTCAAAGCAGAAATCAAAAAAAGCGGAAGAGAATTTCCTAAACGACTTCCATACTCCTCTGTCTCACGGTTATTGCAATCTCAAATCTCCAATCGTTTGGAAAAAAAAGAAGGAATCATTCTACTTCAAAACCGTCGCGGCTTTTCGCACGTGATGGAATGTTTCGACTGCGGATTCGTTGAAAAGTGCGACAACTGCGAAGTATCGCTCACGTTTCACACTACGAAAAAACATCTTCGCTGTCACTACTGCGGCTTTGTCAAGAAACCTCCAACTGTTTGCCCAAAATGCGGGAGTATTGAACTACGGATGCACGCTTTCGGTACCCAGCAAGTACAAGAGGAATTGCAAGCGCTTTTCCCGAAGGCGGTCATTCTTCGGATGGACCGCGACACCACGAGCCGCAAAGGTGCGCACGATAAAATATTGCAGCAGTTCGGAACCGGTAAAGCGGACATTCTCCTCGGCACACAAATGGTAGCAAAGGGATTGGACTTTCCGCGTGTAACACTGGTCGGCGTTATTTCTGCCGATACTCAGATGCTGCTGCCTGATTTTCGCGCGTCGGAATCTACATTCCAATTATTGACGCAGGTATCCGGGCGTGCCGGACGAAGCAACCTTGCCGGCGAGGTAGTTATTCAGACCTTGCAGCCGGATCATTACAGTTTGAAACATGTCGTTACGCACAACTTCCACGGATTTTATCAAGAGGAATTAGAATACCGGCGCGAACTAGATTATCCGCCGTTCTCCCGGATTGTCCTGCTAGAATTTTCCGGCGAGCGGGAGAACGAAGTTCAGCACCATGCGAAGAAATTCACCGAATACCTCGCTTCGCACAATCAACAGAAGCGGTTCATTATTCTTGGTCCTGCGGATGCTGCTATTCCAAAAATTAAAAACGTTTTCCGCAAACATGTTGTCATCAAAGATTTAAAAGAGAACGATCCTTCCGGTACGTACCTTCGCTCCGCGCTTCTAAAAACGAAAGCACAATTCGACGCATCGCCGCTTGCCGCCAACAAAAAAATCAAAATGATTATCGACGTGGACCCGCAAGGAATGATGTAGGTACAAAATTACAAGCGTTTGTTTTGCCTTTTGTGGACTGAAGTCATTGTAATATGGAGAAGAGGGTTGGAGATCGAACGCTTTTCACCTTCGTTTATTGATCTCATCTGTAAAGTTGTTTGCATGTATTGTTAATTGTTGTGTGTTTAATTATGTTTAAAACAGTTTAAAAACAAGCATATATCTACAGATTTGTTAATTGTAAAAATCACATTTGTTAATTCTGTCATTATTTTATAGAAAAACAATTGACAATACCAATCTCACGAGTTATATTGGTATCAGCAAGCCTGCCGCGCCTCTGCCTAGCATGCGAAATTCGGTGGGCGTTTTTTTTGTACGGTAAGCAATGAAATTCGATAAACCACCAATCACTATCGAACAACAGGCTAATCTCCTCCTTTCCCGAGGACTCATTGCTGATAAAGAAGTTCTTATGAATCGTCTTACGGTCGTTAATTATTACCGACTCAGTACGTATCTCTATCCTTTTCGATTGCCAGATCAACGGTACAAAGAAGGAACAACTCTTGATCTTATTTGGAGACACTATACTTTTGACAGGCAATTACGACTTCTTACGATGGATGCAATTGAGAGAGTTGAAGTTTCTGTACGCACGAAATTAGCCTATCATCTCTCGCACTCCTATGGGGCATTTGCTTACACTAATCAGAAAAACCTTCCTGACTTATCCGTTGACGTTCATCAAAAATGGGTTGCTGAATTAAAGGAA
Organism: Ignavibacteriales bacterium; assembly: GCA_026390575.1. NCBI lineage: Bacteria > Pseudomonadati > Ignavibacteriota > Ignavibacteria > Ignavibacteriales > Ignavibacteriales bacterium. Next base: position 72,828 of record JAPLFR010000015.1, on the reverse strand, counting down.
GAAATTGACAAAAGTAAAGAACCGTTCATCATTCATTTTATTCAAAAATATGGTGACACACATCCGATGCCGCCCTTATGGATGGCCATTGAAGTGATGAGTTTTGGAAAAACATTAACGATGTTTCGCGGTGTCGATTATAAAATGAAACAAAAAATATCAGCTTACTACAATGTTAGTGATGAAATATTTTTTTCCTGGCTGATCGCGCTTAATAGTGTACGAAATATTTGCGCACATCATGGCCGCCTGATAGACCGTGTATTAGGACCTCAACCAAAGATACCACGTGGTCAAAAATATCCTGAATGGCACTCACCGGTTGAAATAACAAGAGAAAGAATATTTAGCATCTTAACAATTCTTCAATATGTTCTTCAGTTTGATGCACCGACGAGCCGATGGAAGGAAAGGCTTAAAAATTTATTTTCGAGTTATTCCGATGTTTCTTTGCGAATAATGGGTTTTCCGACGAACTGGGAAGAAAGCCCATTATGGAAGAGAAAGTAGGTTACCTCTTCGAGAAATGCATCGATTTTGAAAACCAGCGATCTATCCGGTTTTTTCTTTCGCTCCACGCTTCTCAAAGCAAAGGTACAATGTAATGCATCGCCGCTTTCCGCCAACAAAAGAATCAAAATGATTATCGATGTGGACCCGCAAGGAATGATGTAAGATGAACAATCTGTTTGTATATTGCATACTACCGAATGCAGGAACTCAACCGCACATATCCTATCGACGACGTCTTACCGCGATTATTAGAAACATTTCAGCATACACATAACATCGTTCTTTCCGCACCGACAGGCGCTGGAAAAACCACGCACGTTCCGATTTCTCTGCTTGCTTCAGAATGGATGGCTGGGAAGAAACTGATTATGCTCGAACCTCGTCGCCTTGCCGCGCGCCGTGCCGCAGAATATATGGCAGCCCAGGTTGGCGAATCGGTCGGTCAGACTGTTGGGTATCGCATTCGCGGTGAAGCGATCATAAGCAAGAACACGCGCATTGAAGTAGTGACGGAAGGAATTCTTACACGGCTTCTTCAACATGAACCTGATTTACCGAATGTTGCCCTCATTATCTTTGATGAATTCCACGAACGCAGCATTCATGCCGATCTTGGACTTGCACTGACTCTTGATGTGCAGGAACATTTGCGGAATGATGTACGCGTGCTTGTCATGTCCGCGACACTCGATGGTATTGCGGTGGCAAAACTCATTGGCAATGCACGGATTGTCGAAAGCGCCGGCTTTCTTTATCCTGTTACTACAAATTACGCTCGCTTTCCTTCCGATAAACAAATTGAAACTCGAATGGTTGATACCATCATACGAGCACTTTCAGAACATGAAGGCGACGTGCTTGCATTTCTTCCCGGACGACGAGAAATTCGCCGCGTAGAAAATTCCTTATGGGAAAAACATGTACCGAATGATGTACTTGTGCATTCGCTCTTCGGCGATGCATCGTACCAACAGCAATCTGCAGCGCTGTCTCCGGCACCGGTTGGCAAACGCAAAGTCATTCTCTCCACAAGTGTCGCAGAAACGAGCTTAACCATCGATGGCGTGTGTATGGTGATCGATTCCGGATTGGCGCGCACAGCACGCTTTGATGTACGGCGCGGAATGTCCGGACTCGTAACAGTTCCCGTTTCCAAAGCTGTCGCAGATCAGCGGCGCGGACGCGCAGGTCGCCAACAACCCGGTGTGTGCTTTCGTTTGTGGACTGAGACAGAACATGCGCAGCTTCCAGAGTATCCTCAACCGGAGATCAAAACTGCTGATCTCGCACCTCTTGCACTTGATTTTGTATTGTGGGGTACATCAAATGGCGAGAATTTACGATTCCTTGATCCACCTCCACCGCCACATCTGCTTCAAGCTCAATCATTACTGAAAGATCTTGGTGCCGTAGATGGCGGGGGAAAACTCACGAAGCACGGGCGTTCAATGGCAGAACTCCCTCTTCATCCGCGCTTTTCACACATGATTCTACGAGGGAAAGAATTAGGGTCGGGATCGTTAGCCTGTGACATTGCAGCACTCCTCGAAGAACGTGATATTTTTTCCGGGAAAAAGGATGCAGATATTGATCTTGTTTCTCGTTTGCACATCCTGCATGAAAAACAAAAAACCAATGAAGAATCTCTTGCACGAGTTCTTTCACAATCGAGACGATTAAAGCTGCTCACAAATATCCAGCAATCAAAAGAGAAGATGGAAGATGTAATAGGAATTCTTCTTGCACTCGCTTATCCTGAACGAATCGCCTGCAGGCGTGATATAAAAAACAATCGATATCAAATGGCAAGCGGTACAACGGCTGTTTTACCAAACGGGAGTCTTCTTGCGCGGGAAGAATTTCTTGCTATTGGCGAAGTTGACGGCATTGGTACAGAGGTTCGTGTCTATCTTGCCGCACCGCTCGCCAAGAAAGATTTACAGAATATTTTCGCTGATGATATAATAGAGGAAGAAGAAATTCGCTGGAGTGTAAGTGATGATATGGTGATTGCACGAAATGTCTCGCGGCTCGGTGCTATCATTATTTCTGAACAACACATCAAACCACATGGAGAGAAAGTAAGCGCTGCAATGGTTGATGGTGTACGACAGTTGGGATTAGAATGTCTACCGTGGGGTAAAGAAACGCGTTCGCTTCAACAACGCAGTGAATGGCTGCGAAAGAACCTCGATCAAATTGATTTACCGGATATCAGCAATGCAATGTTGTTTAAAACATTGGAAGATTGGCTCGCTCCATTCCTTGATGCGATATGGCGCCGTGATCAACTTCAGAAATTATCGTTGATGGATATTCTCCATGCACGGTTCACGTTTACGCAATGGCAGGAGCTCGAACGGCTTGCACCTACGCATTTGAATTTACCAAGTGGATCGCGCATAGCATTGGATTACTCCAGCGAGCAGCCGGTGCTTGCTGTGCGTTTGCAAGAATTGTTCGGACAATCTGACACGCCAAAAATTTGCGATGGTAAGATAAATGTACTCGTGCATTTGCTTTCACCTGCGCATCGCCCGCTCGCGGTCACACAGGATTTACACAGCTTCTGGACAAACACTTATCCCGAAATCCGTACACAAATGCGCGCGCGTTATCCCAGGCACGTCTGGCCGGACGATCCCCTGACAGCAAAGCCGACGAACAAAACAGTGAGAAGGAAAAAGTAAATGAACTGTCAGGTAAAAAAAGGTAGTGGGCTATTTTAGATTCCCGTCCGACTTTATCGAGATCTCGAGGTTGACCAAAAAGAAAGAAAATGTCACCCCGAACTTGTTTCGGTGTCTAATTTTTTACAAAAAACAGATGCTGAAACGAGTTCAGCATGACAACTCCGGACTTTTTAGACAGCCTCGACTTATCTCGATTGTCTCGGACAATCGGGACGGGACTATCGGGAATTTATCTTTTAACAAATAAACTATTTGAAAATAGCCCTCTACGAAAAAAAAGCCCGGTATTTAACCGGGCATGAAAAACACAATCTCCTTCCTTATTTCTCCTAAGCCGCGGGCGTTGCTTTCTTCCCAAACACGAGTGCAAGCGCAACACCGACAATTATATATTCGATCACACCATAAATAAACCATTGGAGCGCAAGCGAATAAGGAATGGCAATCATTGCATATGTGCCGTACGCCATGCCGATACTGATTAACACACCTATATAGAAACCATAACGCAAGCCCTCGATGATTCCTTTTCCTTCATATCCCTTCGAGAAGATAAACGTCACAAGAAAGGCAACCACTATTTTTACGATGTGTAAAATCCACATCTTTTGCATCATGTCCGGCCGCCAAACACTTTGTGTGGCTTGATACACGTTCATAAGTATTACGCCATGAACGAGAATATCCAGCACTTCCAAAAGAATAAACGTAACGACAAAACCAATGAGTACTTTTTTCATGGTTCCTCCTATTAAATTATTGGTTGATGTGAGAAGCTGGATTATGATTACTTAACGGTACAGAAAATGAAATTTTATTGCTAGCAGATTCATTATTCCCTGTTCCCTGCTTTTATTTCTTCAAGCTCATGCCATCGTCTATAAAGACGCTCAAGTAATATTTTCGCAGCTGTAAGCTCTTCCGTTAATTGAACGGTTTGCTCACCGCGTTTCTCGTAGAAATCAGGAGAGGCAAATATCGCTTCGATCCGCGAGACTTCCGATTCGGCATGCATAATATCACTTTCAATCTTCTCAAGCTCCTTCGCTTCTTTCCATTTCAGTTTATTTGTTTGAGTTTTTTGGCGCACTTCTTGCTTTTCCGGCAGATCAGATTTTATAGAATGAGCCGACGCTTCTGCCTCTCTTATAGTCCGCTTTTCTAGATAATAGCTATAATCGCCTTCGCTGAAGTGCACGTTTCCGTCACCTTCAAACGCAAGGATGCCGTTGCAGACACGGTTCAAGAAATACCTGTCGTGACTGACAGCAATAACACATCCATCAAATGCGGCGAGCGCTTCTTCTAGAATGCGGAGCGTGGCAAGATCCAGATCGTTTGTCGGTTCGTCGAGAATTAAAAAATTTCCGCCATTCTTTAATACCTTTGCAAGCAGTAACCGACTGCGTTCTCCGCCGGAAAGTTTTTCCACTTTTGTATTCATGCGGTCATCGGCAAAAAGGAACCGCCGCAAATATGTCCACACTTTCATCTGTTCGCCGCCAAACAGTATCCATTCACGTCCTTCACCAAGTTCCTGGACTACGGTATTTTCATCGTTCAGCGCCACACGCGATTGATCGATATAATTGAATACCGTTCTTTCGCCAACAACAACGCTGCCTGTGGCAGCGTTGAGTTCTCCTAAAATAATTCTCAACAATGTTGTTTTACCAAGGCCGTTCCGTCCGATGATTCCTAATTTCCGTTTCCTGTCAAAATTGAAATCAAGCCCTTCAAACAATTTCTTTCCACCTAATTCCATTCCTATCTGTTTCAAATTTAAGATTGTCGCACCGAGTCCCGGCGCTGGGGGAATAATCAACTCCACTTCTGCTTCAACATCCGGTCCTTTTTGATCTACAGCTTCAAAATATGCATTGAGCCGGCTCTTTGCTTTAGTTCTTCGAGCCCTCGCTCCGCGGCGAACCCATGCGAGTTCCCGGCGCAAAAAGCTGGCCCGCTTTTTCTCTTCAGTTTCTAATTGCATTTCCCGCTCTGCTTTGTCTATCAAAAAGTCATCATAATTGCCATCGTGGGAATAACACTCGCCGTTGACAAGTTCGACAATTCTATTTGCAATCGAATCTAAGAAATATCTGTCGTGCGTAACGAAGAGACATGCGCCGGAATAATTCTCAAGATATTCTTCTATCCATTCAATCGATTGTGTGTCGAGATGATTCGTTGGTTCATCAAGAATAAGGAAATCGGGGCGCGAGATGATTGCTTTACACAATGCAACACGTCTCTTTTCCCCTCCAGAGAGCGTATCAATTGCGCGCTGCTTGACCGGTACATTGAGCGAATGCATCGCTGTTTCAATTCTATTTTCAAGATTCCATCCGTCACGATGCAGGATTTGCTCTTCCAGCACGTGGCGTTTCTCGGAAGTCGGCGGCAGGCTTTCGTATTCTCTCAGAATATCAATAACATCGTGCGCACCTTCGACAATATTTTCGTACACAGATTTCGTGGGATCAAGTTGAAAATTCTGCGGAAGGTACCCGATAATAATATCCCTGCGCCGCGAGATCGATCCTGAGTCCGGCTCCATCTCGCCGGCAATTATTTTAAGCAGTGTCGATTTGCCTGAACCATTATTGCCGATCAGCCCAATCCGGTCTGTCTGGTGAATGTTCAACGTTGCATTCTTGAGCACAACCTGCGATCCATACTGAACGGCTAAGTTTTGTGCGGCAAGTATGGCGGGACTGATAGTTTTAGACATAATTTAAAATAAAGATGTTACAGTATTTTAGAATCTACCAAAACAAAAAACGAGTTAGCAAACAAACGCTAACTCGTATCATTTTCTGAGCGGGCGACGAGGTTCGAACTCGCGACATTCAGCTTGGGAAGCTGACACTCTACCAACTGAGTTACGCCCGCAACTAAATTTTATTTATCAAAAGAACTTTTATCACCCAGCTTGGTCCCGCTAAAAAGAAGCGGGATTCTGAAAACTGCATCCGCTCACATAAAACGTTCGCGGGCAGTTTTCGAAGAAGCTGGCATTTTTACCCGCGATCTTTTTGGCGGGCTACCGCTGCCTGCCCCGCTGCTTTTGAGCGGGGAATGACTCCCGCAAGAATTCTGTATCAATATAATTTTTTATATGAAGACAATCAAACAGTCAAACAAACGGGTAGTGGTGCATTTTGAAATCTAAACAATAATTAACCAGAAAAGACACTATGAAAACCAATCTTGCAGTTAATAATCATAAATATGATATTGTTTTGAATCCCCCGTTACAATGGCAACCAAAAAGGAAAAAGGGCATGGCAAAATTCGATCTTGATGCAATGATTCCGCGAGAGGACTTTACGGTAACAGAAAAAAAGAGGTAGAGTCTGCAAAAAATTCAACAGTAAAAATAATCGAATTAGCACATCTCATATTGAAAGATAAAATCTTACCATAAGAATGAACATGCGACGGCTTACAAGACTTACAAACGCATTCAGCAAGAAACTTGATAATCATAAAGCGGCAATCACATTGCATTTCTTCCATTATAATTTTATGCGGATTCATCAAACACTTAGAATTACACCCGCAATACAGGCAAGCGTCACAAATCACATTTGGACATGGGGAGAGTTCGTAGGTATGCCAAAAACAGACAAAAAAGCGGCTTAATTAATATTTGGCTATTTTTTACTTGACATTGAGTAGACGTAATAATATATTTTTTATGTTGTTTATATATTAATATTTACACATAGATTTTTGTGGAACTTTTTGTGTAAATATTCGTTGTAATATTTGGTGGTAGTATTGTATTATTTGTAGAACATCGGAGGACTTATGAACGCAGAAACTGTTGTCACAACATGGAAAAAAATAAATTTTCAAACTTCTCCCGAATTATATTTTCGCGCCAACCAAGTCGCAGAAGACCTTAACTCTTCGTTAAGCGAAACAATAAGAATAGCCTTAGAAGAGTTCTTGAAAAGATATGAAACAGAAAAAATTCAGAGAGAACTTGAAGAAGGGTACAAGGCAAACGAAGAATATTATTTCAAAATGAATGAAGAATGGAAGTTTGCAGACGCAGAATAATATGACTGGACTAATTGAGCCCCTATTGAGAGGTGATGTGTATGAGGTTAATCTTGATCCTACAGTAGGGGCAGAAGTTAAAAAGAAAAGACCCGCTTTAATTATCCAAAATGACACTGGAAATAAATTTAGTCCAGTAACTATTATTGCGCCCATTTCGAGTGTAAAAGAAATTACTAAACCCTTGCCAATAATGGCTTTTTTAAAGAAGGGTAAGGGGGGATTAAAAGAAGACAGCTATGTGGACTGTGGACAAATACGAACCCTTGATAAAAATATTCGCCTACTTGATAAGTGGGGTTCTCTGTCGGCTACAGACATGGAACAGGTAAATAAAGCCATTAAAATTTCACTCGCGCTACCCTAAGTTTGATTTTCCCGATCAAACATTTCTTATAAGTTCCCGATTCTCAACCATGCACTTCATTTTGTAAATTGAAAATGCACCACTACCATCTTGAGTAGTATACTACTTTCGATTCTTAGTAATTGATTCCTTCGCCGTCTTGGAAACTTATTCAGTGAGAACTCATTACCACCTACTTCCTACTCCTCTCATCGCATCCCATCCAACTCCAAATCATCCCAACATACGCATACATTATTTCCTCCATCATCATAACATTCCTCGATGAAGGCACCAGGCAACCGGGATATTTCTGTGATTCGTGTTTGATTATAAATGCTGTTGGTGCCGGGACTGGATTCAACCCAGCTTTTTTGAAAAGCGTCATAGCTCTTGGCATGTGGATAGAGCTCGTAACAAGAATAAGATTATCTTTATTGCCGAAGTTTCTTATATACTCGTCTGCCTCCATCCTTGTGTCACTCGGCAAGGGCAGGGTCGACATCGAAGCTGAATCCACACCGAGCGAGAGAGCTGTACGGTAGAGCACAAGAGCATGGGACAGCTCGGATCGATAACCGTACCCGGACAATATTAACTTGCTGTGGGGGATCATTTTTTTAATACGGATTCCTTCCACCAACCTTTCGAGTGCAGTTGTTCCAAGCTGGTTATTAGGAGAAAGGCTTTTATCATCCGAATGTCCACTGCCCAGGACAAGAATATTACATGAGCCGGTAAGTTTCTTGAGAACATCATTTGATATCTGAGAATATTGATTTTCAAACGATTGAACAAGTACTTGCGGTACAGGTGCAGTTGTTGTTACCAGGAACCATAACCCTGCGATCCACAGCATGATTTTACCTCTCCGTCTCTGGTTCATTCTATAAAAAATAATTGTCGCCAGCAGGAAATAAAACAAAATAGGAACAGGCATTATAAATAATAGAATTTCTCTCATCGCTCATCCTTCAGTCTTTTGGTCCTTAAGTGACCTTGGTATCGCGATCACTTTTTCTTTATACCGGTAAAGCACTACAGAATTATCTGCCACATTTTAAGGACTCTCTTATTTTGTTTCATGATTTCCTAATGGAATGAAATAAATTTTATAACCAAAGAAACTCCGACAGAAAAACTGCGCGGCCTAGGATCTAATCGTTATTGAGGCCGTATTGGCTTATACATAAAGCTCATTGAAAACTAAGAAGATAGAAAGTCATTAGCAACGTGCCGAGGAGGTGGATCGGCTGGGACAAAAAGAGCTACGATGATATTCATGTAGATTTTTGTAGTTAAAGAAATACCCTTTTCTTTACGACTCACGGATATCAGTTGCTACCATGCCTGCCATGCGTGCCGCTTTCAGCCCAATATCCCCGTCTTCAAACACTTGACATAACTGCGGATTTACATGAATACGCCGAGCGGCTTCCAAAAATATTTCCGGCGATGGTTTCGGTGGAACATCTTTATCATCAGCAGTGATAATAACTGTAAAGTATTCTTTGATCCCAATCAATTCTAATGAGAGCAATACATTTTCTCGTGACCCGCCGGAAGCAATCGCCATCGGAAGCCGTGATGCATACCGGTGCACAACATTGACAACCGCATCGATCGGTTTCATCTCCGCACAATACTTTCGGAAATATTCTTGTTTTAAGCGCGCTGTGTATTCAACATCCAGATTCATTCCAAAAGATTCATTATATGATGCAAGAATGTCTTTGCCTTGCATCCCTTTCTTGGAGAAGATAAAATCATAATCCCATTCTCCATCTGCTTGCGTGATAGCATGCTCCCACGCTTTCATGTGGAGAGGCATTGAGTCTATCAATGTTCCGTCACAATCAAATATTAATCCCTTGATATATGCAGGCACTTCAATTGTTTTCATATGCATTCAAAACTATTTTCAAGAAAGGCATCATGGATTGTCGGTATATAAATCATTTTTCTTTTTTAAAATTATTATGCCCATGTATTTTTTTTACGAAGACAAGCAATTGGGAGAGGTTAGAAGTCAACGTTGAAAGCGGTAATATATGATCGGGGAACTAACAGCTGATGACTGAATTCTGAATGCTATGCTTTCCTTACTTTCAGCAACTCTTCCATTAATTCTTTTTTATTGGCTCGCGAAATCTGTCTGCCATAAATCGAAAGCCCTTCAAGAGTCCGCGCAAGACGGCGTAGTTCATGCACCGTCATACTATCTAACTCTTTGAAGTACGCTTGCAGTTCCGGACTCAATCCTTCCGGCATTGTATACACTTCTTCTGGAGCCTGTTCTTCCTTGGGCTCTTCACCGGCCTCTTGAATATTCTCGCTTTGTGGCGCGATCGGTTCTTCTTCCTGAAGAGGAAAGTCCTTTTTTTCTGAGACCGCTGTTTCCCCGTTGAGAATTCTTTCTACATCATTCTGCGAGAGTTGACTTTTTGCAAAGATCAGTTCTTCCAGTCCGTCTCCAGGGCGTGGAATGATGTGCTGAGAAATAAGTTCGCCAACACGTTGTGCCGCCGCTGCTCCGGCTTCAACTGCGGAACGCACTGCTGCAGTGTCGCCGACGACTTTGATTGTGACGAGCGCACCTCGTGTTATCTCCTTACCAACCAGAATGACATTGGCAGTTTTCACCATTGTGTCAGCCGCTTCAATGGCGGCAACAAGTCCTTTGGTCTCCACTAAGCCGAGAGCGTAGTCAACCATGCATGATGATCCGATAAAAAAATCCCGACGGTGTACAATCATTCGGGATTATGATTCAGAAATAATTATTTTTGCGCTGGACGTTTAGGGAGAATGGTTTCCACATCACTGTGCGGACGCGGAATAACATGCACCGATACCAACTCGCCAACGCGCTGTGCCGCTGCCGCTCCGGCATCGGTTGCTGCTTTCACGGCACCAACATCGCCGCGTACCATAACGGTGACATATCCGCCGCCGATTTGTTCTTTACCGATCAGTGTCACTTTAGCCGCCTTGACCATTGCATCGGCTGCTTCGATAGCGCCGACAAGTCCTTTGGTTTCGACCATGCCAAGTGCGTCTAATGAAATGTCTGACATTGAAATTCTCCTTACGTGTGTGGTCAGAATGGAAGTTTCACGCTGACGCCAATATAAAGAATGACCATCTGAATGTCAACATACGTTTCCATTTTTGAAATTTGTTTTTTTTCAACACAAACAAGAAAACAGAAAATCGGTGCAAAGAATAGAAGAATGCGCTATCTTATAACTACGAGAACATGGAATTAACTTTCAATTGTAAATAGTTCCCAGCATGACAACATTGATTCAACCAGCTGCACAAAATATTGCACGCGAATTGTTCGATTCATACGATTCTTTCAAGGCGGCTGAAATTATTTCGTGCCGAATCACACACGCGGAAATGATGAAATGGCTTCGGTCGTTTAAAGAGCAAAATCTGTTCACCAAAATGCCCTTAGGAACATCGGGTGAAGGCAGAACAATCTCCCTCTATTCAATAGGAACTGGATTAACGAAAGCAATGCTCTGGTCGCAAATGCACGGCGATGAACCGACAGCGACCATGGCACTTATAGATATATTCAACTTCTTCACGAAGCATCCGGACCATATTGTAACGAACACCATCCGGGAAAAATTGAACCTGCTGATGATTCCGATGCTGAACCCTGATGGAGCCGAACGATTCACTCGCCGGACAGCTCAACTCGTGGATTTGAACCGTGATGCGTTAGCACTAGAAACTCCAGAAGCTCGAATTCTAAAAGAAGCATGCATTAAATATCAGCCGGAATACGGATTTAATCTTCACGATCAAGATACGCGGCTGACAGTCGGTACTACGAAAAAAATCACCGCAATCGCATTGCTTGCTCCTTCTACAGACGAATCGCGTTCAGATACTCCGGTGCGAATAAGGGCAAAAAAAGTTGCTTCTATATGTGCACAAATTTTAGCTCTATTTATTCCCGGCTTTGTGGCAAAATGGGACGATACGTTCGAACCGCGCGCGTTTGGCGATAATATTCAGAAATGGGGCACAAGCACGGTGCTGGTCGAATCCGGCGGATGGAAAGGCGATCTCAATAAATTTTTTATTCGTAAATTGAATTGTATTGCACTGTTAACGACGCTGTACGCAATCGCTACTGGCGAGAGTGCGCATGCAGACACCGCGGTGTATGAACAAATTCCATTCAATATGAAATTAGGATGTGATCATATCATTCGGAATGCAGTACTACAGTCGGACAATCAAACTGCTCCAATCCGAGTCGATGTCGGTATCAACTTTGAAACACGAAGGGACGAATCAACAGATTCACTGGAACAGATTGCTACGATTGTAGAGGTTGGCGATCTCAGTACTTTCACGGCATTAGAGGAAGATGTAGATGCAAAGGGAGCGGAGCTTGAAGCGAAGAGAATCAAACTTGATCATTCATTTTCTGCAAACGAGTTGTCGCTGCTCTTAAAGCACAAGTGAACAGGATGGCTCACAAACACACAGATAGCGTAGCTGACCCTACTGCCTCTCACGCGCTCCGCAAACGGCAGGCGGAATTTGAAGCGGAAGCGTTTCCGCACAAGGATATTTTGCTCAACTTTGCATTACGCACCACAGGTGATGCAGATGACGCGAAAGACCTTCTGCAGGAAACGTTTATGAAAGCATTCCGCTTTTGGGATAAGTACGAGAAAGGAACAAACATTCGCGCGTGGCTCTTCCGCATCATGAAAAACTCCTACATCAACCGTTATCGTAAAGAAACACGCGAGCCGGGAATGGTTGACTACGATGACGTTGAAAATTTTTATGATTCCATTCGCGACGACAGTACAGATTCCAACGATCTGCAGAAACGAATGTACAGTAATATGCTGAGTGACGAAGTGACCGGCGCGCTGCAATCTTTGCCGGAAGATTTTCGAACTGTGGTCATTTTGTGCGATATTGAACAACTGACGTATGAAGAAATATCAGATTTTTTGAATTGCCCAATCGGTACTGTCCGTTCTCGTTTGCATCGCGGCAGGAAAATACTGGAGGAAAAGCTGCACGATTACGCAAAAGAGCGCGGCATCACTGTAGATTAAACTCCCCATTCACTTTGCACTCTCTCCCTCGCTCTCTCTTTTATTGTCGCTGGAATGTTCAATCGTTATTCATCATTGCCCACGCTCGATTCGAAATTCAATCATATTCCCATGAACAATCGATGTCCCAGTTTTGGGGGTAGTGTACTGTTCAATATTTTTCGTGCAGCTGTGTGCATATCGTACGGACTGCGGATATTTTCGTATGACCACGTATCGGTATCAAAAACGCCAAAACTCAAATCTGAATTCCGATCACGCGGTTGGCCGATACTTCCTACATTGATGATCAAACGTTCTTCTTTTGTCATCTTGCTTCCCCGTCCACCGGTTGAGAATATTTCGGGAGTGTGTGTATGACCGATGAAACAAATCAATTCTGAAAAACAATGAAATTCAGCAGACGCACCATAGGTATCAAGAATATAATGCCATTCTGCAGGTTGACATGGCGAGGCGTGCACAAAGAGAAGATCATCGGCTTTGTGAGAAAGAGGAAGTGTACGGAGATACTCGAAATTCTTTTCCGTCAATTGCTTTTGTGTCCATAAGATTGCGGCGCGTGCATCGTCGTTGAAGAATTCTGTTTGAGAAATATTTTCGACGGCATCTTCATGATTGCCTTTGATGACAGTATCGCATCGTTGACGCACCAGTTCGACACACTCATTAGGATTCGCGCCGTACCCAACAATATCGCCAAGACAAACAATCTCATCAACAGATTGTCTATCAATAATCTCAAGTGCTTTTGTTAATGCTTCAAGGTTGGAATGAATATCAGAAATGATAGCAATACGCATGGTCGTTCTCAATCCGATATCCCATTGTTGTTTGTTCTTTTCGTTCTAGATACGCAGCGGTGACATTATTCTCTTACTTCATTATTGTGAATATATGCAAACTCACTGTGCTTTGCAATGTTCGTTGCACTCTATAGAAACGCTCTGTATATTGAGCGGTCATAAGAACACAAGTATCTATGAAGATCGCAGCCGGCAGAGAAAAACAATTTATAGCACTCACGTCAGTGCTTGCAGCAGTATTCTTGACAAGTTTTAAACTTGGCATTGGATTATGGACGAACAGTCTTGGCATTCTCTCCGAAGCGGCGCACTCCGGACTTGATCTTCTCGCAGCCATCATTACACTGTTTGCAGTTTCGTTTGCAGATCGCCCTGCTGATGACGATCATCCCTACGGTCATGGGAAGTTAGAAAATATTTCTGCGTTTATAGAAACGCTTCTCCTTGTCATGACATGCGCGTGGATTGTTTGGGAAGGTGTGAGCCGTTTGCTCGCTCATTCTCACCATGTCGAAACAAATATTTGGAGTTTTATTGTGATGGGTGTGTCCATTGTAATCGACACAAGCCGGTCACGCGCTTTGTACCGGGTTGCAAGGAAACACAACAGTCAGGCGCTTGAGGCCGATGCGCTTCATTTTTCAAGCGATGTCTGGTCGTCGCTGACAGTTATCGGCGGATTATTTTTTGTGTGGCTTGGATATCCTGAATTTGATGCTGTTGCCGCGATCGGTGTAGCACTGCTGGTGCTATTTGTCAGCTATCGGTTAGGTCGACGCACGATTGATGCCCTGATGGATCGTGTGCCGCAAAGTTTAACGAAAGAAGTGGAACGCACTATTCAATCAGTAGAAGGCGTAGAAGAACTGCGCAAGGTACGCATTCGTACTTCCGGCGCGCACATGTTTGTGGATACCGTTGTTGCTATTCGCCGGACAATTCCATTTCAAAGTGCTCATGCAATTATGGACAGCATTGAACGGGCGGTGCATGACATTCATCCTAACGCCGATGTTGTTGTGCACTCGGAACCATTCGAATCAAAGGATGAAACCATCATCGATAAAATTCGGATGATTGTGATGGACAAGGGACTGCGTGCACCGCATAATATCGAAGTGCATCTTACTGACGGGAAATATTTTATCGACTTCGACGTGGAATATGCAGAAGGAAAAAGTTTTACCGATGCGCACGAAATGACTTCAGAGATTGAGCGGCAAATTCAAACCGCGCTTCCCTCCATCGGCAAGGTAACGATTCATATGGAAGAATATCATCCATCCGAGCGTATTCTCATGGACGTCACAGACGCCGAGATACATCTGTCGAAGGAAATCCAAGAAGCGACAGAACGGCATAAAGATGTTTTTGCCTGCAAGGATTTAACCTTACTGAAAGAGGGACATCAGTATAACGCTACACTCACATGTCAGATTGAAAAGACAAAAACACTCGATGAAGTACATCAGATTATTTCGGACGTGGAGGCAGTGCTTTTCCGACATTTCAAACAGCTGCGAAGAATCATGATTCACGCGGAACCGAAGTAACTCATTGAGTTGATGAGTCTTCAGCAGTTCAGTAGTATACTCTATCCAACATTTCTGAGAATGATAAACCCGGCTCCGACGATAAGCGCTCCCCCAATAAGTTTTTGTGCAAGCCTCTCTTCAGAAAAGATTTTACCGCCATAGAATGATGCATAGAGTATGGAAGTACGTTTGACAGCTAATACCAATGCTACCGGTGCAAATTTTGTTGCTTCAAGTTGAGTAAAGCGATACGCAATAGTTAAAAATGCCACTGCAACAATAAACGGAAGTTGGAGCGCTCCTTTTTGTACTGCCGCTTGAAAAGATTGTTTGCGAATGAACAAGAGAGAACCGAACATTACACAATAGACAATGTGCTGATAGAAGAGGACGACAAGTGGATCGGTTTTATATCCACTCATAAGAAGTTTGTCAAAGACAGATGAAACCGAAAACAACCCGAGCGCACCGTACATATAGTAATGATTTTTTAAGCGAAGCATTTCTTTGAATGGCTGAAAGAATTTTTGCGCCGGACGCTTTTCTAAAACATAGGTTCCTGCCATCATCATTCCAATCCCCAGCCATTCCCACTGATGAAGTGATTCTCCAATAATCAACAGGGCGGCAAGGGCCGTGACAGCGGGTGTCATACCAAGAATCGGTAACGCAGTGCTAATCTGATTATATTCTAAGGACATCATCACGAAAAGAAATGCGGCTCCACCAAGAATACTTTTTCCGACGATGATCAAGAACATTGATGGTGTGATGGAAGTGACATCCATCGATAATGGTATGAATAATGAAAAAATCAAAATGATGACGGAAACAAAAAACGAAAATTCTAGGGCAGTGAGCCGAAATAGAACTTTTTTCTGAATGACCGCTGCTGCCGCCGAGAGCAGTGCAGAGCAGGAAGCTAATGCGAACCAGAACATTCTCTTGATCCTCTTAAGAATTCATCATACAGCAACGGTGAGAGAAAGAAAATAATTCCTGCCAGGTTCCTCTTTGAGGAGACCGCGCAAGGTTGAAAGATGATTTTGGTACGCGTTGTTCAACACATTTTGAATCCCAGATCGAAGAGTCCATGTGCAGCAGCCGATATTCCATGGAACACTTACAATAGTGACGTCAACAACCGCATACCCGGCTGTGTGTATTTCTCCTGATGAAAGATTTCCTTGTGAAGCAGCACCTGAGCAAGAAATACTCATCGTACCAACACGCCGGATGTAGCTGCTCCATTCAACTCGCCCGTTGAACGGTGCAATCTGAGGCAAATCGGCGTGCTTGCGCGTATCTTGTCCGCGGACGTACGCCAGTGATGTTTTCAGAACGCTCCACGCTGTGAGTTCTATTTCACCGAAAAACTCATACCCGTACAATCTGGCTTCTCCAATATTGGTATTCATTGTGGCTGGACGTCCTTCGAACACACCTGGTGCGACACTCACAAGGTTCCTCAGTTGATTCAAAAAAAAATCCGTTCGAATATTTAAAACATCCGCATGGATATGAACTCCTGAATTTAAACAGAGACTTCTTTCGGGTTGGAGATTTGGATTTCCCACCTGAACACTTCCATTCCCAAGATCCAAAAATTGGTATCGTTCTTCAAGTGAAGGAGATCGAAATGCGGTTGCTGCAAGAAACGTCAGATCCATATGAGAATTGAGCGCATACTGCAATCCCGCGTTTGCGCTCCACGATTCATCGTGCGCGGAGCTACCGTTCCAGAGAATAGTAGAATCTACAGTATTCGTATACAGAACTCCGGAGACGATTACATATTCAGGATTAAATGTTTTGTCATTGCTGACACGAATCCAATCGTATCGAGCTCCTACTGTCATTGTCAATTTGTTGGGCAGGATGCTCCACTCGTCTTGTGCATAGATGCCTCCGCTGAAAAACTTTGATGAAGGAATCGGACGTTCTCCAATAATTTTGTCCGCACTCTTATTGTTTTTTTCTCTCCGGCTGTCTAATTCTCGTTCCCATGCTTCTGCGCCCAGAACAAGAAGATGATCGGTTGTTGGAACTATCTTGGATTCCAGCTGGATGCTCATTGTTGTATGGATTGCATGCGGCGTCACGGTGAGTGTCGGACTTTGAATAATCTCAACATTCCGATCAATTTCCTGTCGCGACATCCGGAACGCGATCAGCGGCAGTCTTGAAAAACTATTTGGAATGTCATATTCTATTGCAAAAAGTTCGCGGCGAGCAAGTGTGTACCGAACTGCCGATGTTGCACCAAAGGCAGAACCACCGGGTATACCGGTATCCTCCGCTTGCGAACGCTGATAAGAAATAAAGAGAGATTGTTCATCAATTGTTTTTATTCCCAAAGAGCCCGTGAGACTGAAATCATGATACTGAGAGTTCGGAAGAACACCGTCGGGTGTGGCAGTATTCCCCGCGTTTCGGTATCCGCCGCTCATTCGCGCTGCATAGTGATCTGACGAACCTTCAACAGCCGCATACTGTGACCATCCTCCATCGACGCTGGATGCACTATTTGTCAATTCGGCTTTCATCTGCATTTGATCGGTGAACGAGGCACGCTTTGTTACGAGATGGAAGACACCTCCCAGCGCTCCCGTTCCATAAAGCACCGACCCGGAAGATTTCAGTATTTCGACTCTTTCAAGATCAAGGATGTTGATAAGAGAAAGCGCTCCGGCAATATCGTTGGCAGTTTCAATTCTTGTATTATCAATTAAAGAGACAATATTGGACCGGCTCATGCCACGGATCGAAATAGCGGTCTCCCATGTTCCATCGCGCACAAGAGCAATACCTGGCAATTTACTCAGTGCATCGGAGATGGTCACAGTGGAAAATTGTGTGAGACGGTCGTTCATTTCAATAACAACGGGATATGGTATATTGCTCATGACAGACGATGTACGTGTGCTTCGAACAACCACTTCATCAGACTTAAATAGCGCAGGACGAAGATTGATGACGATACTATCCTTTTGATGAAGAGAAAGAACGATACGACACTCAGTCTGGGCATAGGCAATATGACGCACGGAGAGTGTATATTGTCCGGAAGAAAGCTGTTCATACTGAAAACGACCTTCATCGTCCGTGCTCTTTCGCTTCCCTGTTTCGAGCACTTCTACGATTGCTTGAGCTACCGGTTGATGCGTCGACGCATCGACAACTTTTCCATTGAGCGAAATTGATTGTGAAAGGGCTAACGAAAAATCAAAAACAAAGAGCATGAAATATACTGATATTTGCTTACGATAGAACCAACAGACTTTCATAGGTACAGTGCTCCAAAAAAAATGCCGGTACACAATGTACCGGCCTACGAGTATACTATTATAAACTAATTATTTTTATCGATTGAAGCAACGATCTCGTAGTGTTCTATTTTCACATAGTTTATTATTTAAAAGATAGATTCTCACCACACTTTTAGTCCGATTCGATGTATGCATCGAATCGAGATCTCGATCCGACTTTAGTCGCGACCGCGACTGCCATATGGCAGTCGGGCAAAGTCGGATTGGCATCTTATTTAAGCCCCCAGTAAGATTCCCTGCCCGCCGAAGTACCTTCGGCACGCAGGCAGGCCGATTGAAACATTCGGGAATGACAAAGGAGGCTCTGTCATTCCCGCGGACTGTAAGCGGGAATCTAAAATAGCTCTCTACTCATGATTTCTATTTCAGTATGAACTTGAACGATGATTCAATGTATCAACCCAATGGCAACAAAAGATAAATTCATCTTACGAGATTATTTCATCGAACTGTTAAGATGAGAACTTGTATTCTCAACAACACTATTTCCAACAGTCAAAGAATTTCTATCGCGTCGATGGATTGTTGAGGTTTATATGAAAACAGGACGTTTGTTGTTTGTATTTTCATCACAATAAAATGAATATTTGAAAAGTACCGTTCAATATATTTTATTTTTACGGTACACGATGAAAAAGTTTAACTGTTTATGTCTTTCTTCTTTATATTATACCCGTGCCTATTGGCATTCGATGAAGTAAAAGTGACATCATATATTGATAAGCAGCTCGTTCCCTTTGAGGATATTCTTGTTGAATTTGATCCAGGAAACCGTTTTTCGTTTTTTAAAATAATTAATCGTCAAGCGAAAACGTTGCGAGTATAAAAGAAGTTTAGAATTCTCTAATCTTCATACATCACCAATATCAAGCACCGCATTCTGCGTACACCGTACTTATGCGATGTGAATGACCAGCCGCTTCACTTTCCGAATACCAAGAACTCAAAGTGCTTTTATATCATTTCTAAAAAAAATGATGACCTTTTGCTCTCATTTCTTTTGGAATGAAAGTTGCAGAGAATAACGCATCGTCTCGATACGCACTGAAAAAATATTATGAGGAGCCATTATGGATGGAACACAAACGTTATCGCGGGAATTGCAGGAAATCGATTCAGTCGTCACAAAACACAAGGGGCAGCATGGGGAATTGTTAAGTATCCTTGAGGAAACTCAACTTCTGAACGAACAAAAATTTCTTTCCGAGGAAGCTCTCAACCACGTTGCACTCCGGACCGGCGTTCCTCTCTCCCGGGTATATAACGTCGTCACTTTTTTTTCATTCTTCAATCTCAAACCTCAAGGCAAACATACTCTCACTGTCTGCCGGGGAACCGCCTGCCATACAAAAGGATCAAAAGCGTTACTCGATGATCTGGGACTCATGCTGGGATGCAGTAAAGAGCTTGAAGAAGGAGAATCTTTTTTTACCACGCCAGACAACCAGTTCACAATTTCCACGGTAGCATGTTTCGGCCAATGTGCACTCGCACCAGTCGTCGCGATCGACGGAATCATTTACAGTAATGTGACAACCGCTAAACTGCAAAAGCTTCTTGGAAAAATTTCTAAGGAGAAGAAAAAATCATGAAGATACAGCAAGCTTCAATGTTAGAAAAGTTGCGGCACGAGGGAATGGCAAAGTTTGTTCCTCCTGTTCCAAAAATTTCAGTCGGCATGGGAACATGCGGCCTCGGAAATGGTGCAAAAGAAGTGTACGAAAGTCTGCAAAAAGCTATCAAAGCAAAAAGAGCGAAGATACAACTTACCTCTGTGGGCTGCTTTGGTTTTTGTGCCGAAGAGACTCTTGTCAATTGTTATGTGCCGGGACAGCCGCTTGTCATCTTACATAAAGTAACCCCAAAAGATGCAGAGAGTATTGTTGATGGTCTGTGCAGGGGTATGATACCGCTGAAGAAGGCGCTGTGTAGAATCGAGAATTGGAATTTCTATACATCCAGAGTAGAGTTTGGGACCGGACTGAGCAGTGTTCCTTTATGGAATGAAATTCCATTCTTCAAGGGGCAAAAGAAGATCGTCCTTCGCGATTCCGGATTGATTAATCCCGAAGATATTGAAGAATACATCGCCGTTGGCGGGTACAGCGCCTTGATGAAGGCATTAACACAAATGACCCCTGATGCTGTTCTCGATGAGGTCAAGAAATCCAAACTGCGCGGTCGCGGCGGAGCAGGTTTCCCGACAGCTATCAAATGGGAAATGATGAAGAAAGTCGAAACAGATAAAAAATATATTATCTGCAACGCGGATGAAGGTGATCCCGGCGCTTATATGAACCGGAACGAAATTGAAAGCGATCCTCATGCCCTTATAGAGGGAATGCTGATTGGCGCATATGTGATGGGTGCTTCTGAAGGCATTATGTATGTGCGCGCAGAGTATCCTCTTGCAGTAGAACGATTCAAAAAAGCGGTCGCCGTTGCGAGGGAATACGGAATACTCGGCAAGAATATTTTCGGATCTTCATTTAGTTTCGACATGTCCTATGTGGAAGGAGCTGGTGCATTTGTGTGCGGCGAGGAAACTGCTCTCATCGCTTCGATCGAAGGCAGAGCCGGACGACCGCTTCCCCGGCCTCCGTATCCCGCACAAAAAGGACTCTGGGGTAAACCGACCAATATTAATAATGTGGAGACATGGATTAATATCCCTCTCATTCTCACGATTGGCGGAGATGCATTTGCAAAGTTTGGAACACAGACGAGCACGGGGACAAAAGTCTTTTCACTTGTCGGAAAAATAAAGAACACCGGTCTTGTTGAACTGCCGCTTGGTACACCGCTGGAAAACATTATCTATCAGATGGGCGAAGGAACGGGAAACAAAAAGAAAATTCGTGCAGTACAAACGGGCGGTCCATCAGGCGGATGCATCCCGGTTGAACACTTCAATACTCCGGTTGATTATGAATCCCTCACAAAGCTGGGCACAATTATGGGCTCCGGCGGTATGGTTGTGATGGATCAGGACAATTGTATGGTGGATGTTGCGAGGTACTTCGTTGAAGTGACGTATTCTGAATCGTGCGGGAAGTGCACACCCTGCCGTGAAGGACTTGCGCAAGCACTCGCACTTCTCAATAAAATCACACGCGGCGAAGCGACGATGCAAGATCTCGACACACTTGAGCGATTAGCATATGTGATTCGGGATTCTGCGCTTTGTGGATTGGGACAAACGAGTTCGAATCCCGTCTTGAGCACGTTGCGTTACTTCCGTGATGAATACGAAAAACATATAATCCAAAAGCGGTGTAAAGCCGGTGTGTGTGAAAGTTTGTTTATGGCGCTCTGTGAAAACAGCTGCCCCATGCATATGAATATTCCTGGGTACCTTCAATTGTTAAAAGAAGGACGGATCGAAGAAGCATTTGAACTGACACTGCGTGATAATCCCCTGCCGGGTACGGTTGGAAGAATTTGCTATTTCCATTGCCAGATGCGATGCCGCAGAGATATGGTGGATGATCCGGTCTCACAAGGCGATATTCACCGTTACCTTGCAGATACGATGTACAAAATGGGCAAGGAGCGAGAAATTTATCAACGGCTGATCAAAGAAAAACTATCACCTACTGGGAAGAAAGTTGCCATTGTTGGGGCAGGACCTGCAGGATTGACAGCAGCATATTTTCTTGTTCGTCTAGGCCACAGCGTCACCGTGTATGATAACCATGCAAAGGCCGGTGGAATTCTGCAATATGGAATTCCCGCATATCGTCTTCCGAAGGACGGTCTCAACAAGGAACTCGAACTCTTTAAAAAGCTTGGAGTCAAGTTCGTTTTCCATACGCGTATTGGCAAAGAATTGTCCTTTAAAAATCTGCAAAAGCAAAACGATGCTGTCTTCCTTGCCATCGGTGCCCAGAAAGATATTGAACTTGATATTCCGGGCAACCATCTTGCAGGAGTTCTTCAAGGTTATGAATTCCTTGAGGAATTTGCCAGCGGGAAGAAACTTCACGTTGGAAAGAAAGTGGTTGTGGTCGGCGCTGGCAATGTGGCAATTGATGCTGCACGTTCATGTCTGCGGCTTGGTGCTGATGTAACAATCGTCTATCGCCGCGATAAAGATGAAATGCCGGCAAATGCGCATGAAATTAAAGATGCCATAGATGAGAATATCCGATTTATGTTTTTGTCTGCACCTCATCGAGTCATTAGTGATATAAAAGGAAGAGTCACAGGCCTTGAAATTCACAAAATGAAATTTGATGGCTTTGATAATACTGGACGAAAGAAACCGATAGAAACCGGCGAGACAGCAATTGTGGAATGCAATACGATTATTCTTTCCGTCGGTGAGAAAGTTGAATTTGAATCTGCAAAGGAAATCGGCTTGGAACTCCGAAAGAATGGTTCAATCAAAGTGCAGCAGCCAAGCTGTCGTACCAACTTATCGAAGGTCTATGCAGGTGGCGATGCAGTGACCGGACCGGCAACGGTTTCCGAAGCTATGGGACTTGCCCGCCAGGCAGCAGAAGCAATCGATATTGATCTCATGAAGGAGAAACGATTCCACCGTTTATTCAGGGATTTCAAATACAAAGATGAAGTGATCCCTGAACCGGAAGGCGGCAAAAAAATCGATCCAAAAAAACTTCCCGTCAAGGAGCGCATTTCAAGCTTCCAGGAAGTTCTCGGCGGATATTCCGGCGAAGAAGCCCTGCAGGAAGCTGCCCGTTGTCTGCGATGCGATGTCAAATGCCACCAAGAAGAGGAAAACTAAGAGGATCCCATGGAAACGAAGATGATCAATATTAAAATTAACGGTACCGATTACCAGGCTCCCGATGGTATAACAATACTCGATGCCTGCAAACGCGCTGGAATTGAAATACCAACACTCTGCTATCTTGAAGATGTTTCTCGAAATTCTTCATGCGGAGTTTGTGTCGTTGAAGTGAAAGGTGCGCGGTCGCTTGTTCGCTCCTGCACTGCTTGTGTACATGAAGGAACCGAGATTGCGACAAACTCGGCACGTATCCGTGATGCAAGAAAAACGAACGTCGAATTGATTCTTGCCAATCATCCAAAAGACTGTCTTTCATGTTTGCGCAATCAGAACTGCGAATTGCAGACGATTGCTTCTGATCTTGGTATAAAAGACGGTCAATTTGTTCGTACCAAAAAAGAACAACTCTGTGACGAGACCTCGTCTTCCATCATCAGAGATCCGAACAAGTGCATCTTGTGCGGCAGGTGTATAGCTGTCTGCGGCACTGTTCAAACAGTATATGCTATCGGTCTCTCCGGACGCGGCATCAGAACAAAAGTCACGACCTATATGGAAAAAGGGCTTGGGAATGTTGCCTGTACGAATTGCGGGCAATGCGCGCTCGTGTGTCCTACCGGCGCCATCGTCGAACGTGATGACACAGACAATGTGTTTGAAGAACTCATGAATCCGGACAAAGTTGTTGTCGTGCAGACTGCACCGGCTATTCGCGTTGGTATTGGTGAAGCGATGGGAATGGAGTCCGGAAGTCTTGTAACGGGAAAAATGGTTGCAGGTTTGCGCCGGCTCGGCTTTAACAAAGTTTTCGATACACAATTCACTGCCGATTTAACAATTATGGAAGAAGGGCATGAATTAATCAAACGCATCACCAACAAAGGTACTCTGCCGATGATCACCTCCTGCTCACCGGGATGGATAAAATTTGCAGAGCATTTTTTCCCGAATTCTCTCGCACATCTGTCTACTTGCAAATCACCGCAGCAAATGTTCGGCTCTGTAGCGAAAACGTACTATGCTGCGAAGATGGGAATCGATCCGCGAAAGATGGTCGTTGTTTCCATTATGCCATGCACAGCGAAGAAATATGAAGCAAAGCGTCCCGAGATGATGAGTGCCTTTGAGCATTGGAAAGATAAAAAAGGATGGTCGCAAGACGATGCGTTTTATGATGTCGATTATGTATTGACGACAAGAGAGCTTGCCCGGATGTTTAAGGAATCTGGAATTCAATTTTCTCATCTTCCAGCCGAAGAATTTGACAACCCGTTGGGCGAATCGACGGGCGCTGCAGTGATTTTTGGCGCAACAGGCGGTGTTATGGAAGCCGCACTCAGAACTGCGTATGAAGTAGTGACCGGTAAGCCGCTTGCGAACATCAATTTCACGGCTGTTCGCGGTATGGAGGGAATCAAAGAAGCTGAAGTTGATATGAACGGTACGAAAGTCAAAGTTGCAGTTGCACACACGCTGGGTAATGCGCGGAAGCTTTTCGAACAAATAGAAAAGAAGGAATCACCGTACGCATTCATCGAAGTGATGACATGCCCGGGCGGATGTCTTGGCGGCGGTGGCCAGCCGATTCCAACAACATGGGCAATAAGAAAGAAAAGAGCCGAATCCATTTATCTGGAAGATGCAAACAAACCAATTCGCAAGTCGCATGAGAATACTCAGGTCGCTGCGTTGTACAAAGAGTTCCTGAAAGAACCCTTGGGACATCTTTCCCATCATCTTCTCCATACACATTATGAGAAACGCGGGATCTTTGTTTGGAAAACAAATGGAGTGGAAAAGAAAAAGAAAGAAACGGAACACGCATTATAGGTACACCAATCCGATCGCTTTAAGCGGTCGGATTGGTTATCATGGAAGTAAATGCAACAAAAGGCTCAGAGAATCTGAGCCTTTTGTTTATTACAGATTATCTCCCCTCAAGAGCCGTATTCTCTTCCGGGATTCTTCCGCATAAAGAGAATTTGGAAATTGTGCAAGCAGTTTTTCGTACGCTTCAATCGCTTGTGCTTTGTCGTTCAAAACCGTTTGATAAATTTCTGCGATCCTTAACTGCGCCCGGTCTTTGAGAATGCTCAACTGAATTGAGTCGGCAATAAAACGAAACGCCGTTATTGCTTCATTGGGACGATTCAATAAAAGATGCAACTCACCAACCTTCATCATCGCGTCATCCACCAACAATGCGGTTGAATAGTGTTTGACAATATCTTGAAACTGCATGAGCGACTCCGAGTATTTACGCTGGCGCATCATCAAGTCGGCTTTGGCAAACTCGGTCAACGCTTGCGGTGCAGAAGTATTATTTTCCTGAATAAAGTATTGCAGCTGCAATGCGTCATTCGTTAAATCCGTCGTGAGATTCGTATTGAATCGCTTCAGCATTGATAATGCCGTATCGAACTTTGCCTCGAAGTAATCCAGTTCCGCTAATTTGAATGCCGCCTGGTCTTGATACACCACCAGTGAAATCTTGCTCAGCCGTTCATATTCTTTCCGTGCTTCGGTAAGATTGTTCCGCGCAATTTGTATATCACCACTCTTGAGCACAGCATCATGAGAAATATTTATTGTTGACGGTACGTCTTTCAATCGGTTGAATGCATTGAGCGCACCATCAAGATCGAAGAGTTTTTCAAACTTGATGACGCCGATACGATACAATGATTGAGCGGCGAGTTCGGAATTCGCATATTCGGCAGCAATCGATTCATACAATGGAATCGAGTTGCTGTACGTGAGCTGTGATCCTGACGACGATGCCGCCGTATCCGTCAGACCAATAGGTTCTTCAAGTGCTCGAGCATATCCGAAACGTGCATAGGGAAGAAGCTGAGGACTTTTATGCTCATCAATAACTTCTTTGAATGCTTCCGCTGCCGTTTTGTATGCTCGTTCTTGATGTAACCGCTGGGCAAAATTGTAGAGTTCATTCCCTTTCGCGTTCGAGAGACGATCGATGATACGATATTGCTCCAATGCTGTATCGTAGCGCCGTTCCTCTGATAAGAGCCACGCATACAATCTGTGCAGAGCGATATTGTCCGGCAAGTTTTTCAATTCATCCCTTACCGTCTCGGATGCGGCACTGAGACCTTCCGGTTTTGAAGTAAAAGCACTAAGGCGCGACTGAATAAAAGGCAATTGATCCGGTGTTGCCTTGATGAGACGGAGATATTCTTTTGTTGCAGATGTGTACTGCTGAAGCGCCGTGTAAAGATTTCCTAATTCATCTGCAAATGCTGCGTCACTCTTACTCATCGAACGTCCGTCAAGATAAACGCGGATGCATTGATCATACATCCGGTGCTGCAGCATTTCGTTGGCAACAACGCGGTACATTTGCACATTTCGCGGATCGATGGCAATGACCGATTTCCACACCGAGTCGGCGGCCGCCTCGTTACCGGAATCATAATAGAGCCCGCCGAGGGTTGTCATCTTACTGATATCTCGCGGTTGAATGATCAGCCATCGGCGAATAACGTTGATAGCTTTGCCGTACTCTTTGATTTGCGTGTAACTGCGCTGGAGTCCATCGAGGAATAAAAAATTAGTTGGTTCTAATGTGCTCAGGTCTTCGTAGAGAGCTACTGCACGTTCCCATTCGCCAGCTTCTTCAAATCCCTGCGCGAGACGAAGCTTCATGAGTTTATCGGTTTCCTGAGCGCGAGCGAATTGGAAAAGTGTAAGAATCCCAAACAAGAATACTATCCAAATTTTATTTTTACTTTTCACTTTCTACTTTCTACTTTATTCTCCGTCAATATACAAAAAGCAATTTCGATTTGCGATGATGGATTGCGTCAATTGGTAGTGACTCGGTGTAGTGCGGTCAGTCCGATTTGTCCGACTATGTTAACACTACCTGTTAATCGCCTTCCTTGACATGCCTAGCGAATTTGATTACCTTGAAACAGCAGCATGAGTCAGAATCCAAAGCATATTGCTATCCTTGGTTCAACCGGATCTATCGGCCGGAACTGCCTTTCAGTTATTCATAATCTCGCAGACAGATTCAGCATTACTTATCTTACAACTAATACCAACATCGAACTGCTGCAAAATCAGATTGCGCATTTTCACCCGCGCGGTGTTGTCGTGTTAGACGAAGCCAAAGCTGCAGTGTTGCGATCGATAGTTGGCGATTCGGTGGAAGTACTCGCCGGCCGCGAGGGATTGCTGGAAATTGTTCGCAGGGATGATGTCGATCTCGTCATCAACTCCATTGTCGGGTTTGCCGGATTGAAGCCGACCGTCGAGGCAATCAAACATCGAAAACACATTGCACTCGCGAACAAAGAGACACTTGTCGTTGCCGGAGACCTTGTTACTTCGTTAGTCAAGGAATACGGTGTTCATCTCGTTCCCATTGATAGTGAGCACAGCGCTATTCTGCAATGTCTTGTAGGCGAAGATCGGAACAGCGCGAACAGGATTATCCTGACAGCATCCGGCGGACCGCTTCTGAACACGCCTCAAGATACATTCGCATCGATTACAGTTGAACAAGCGCTGAATCATCCTAATTGGAAAATGGGAAATAAGATTACCATCGACTCAGCCACATTGATGAACAAGGGTTTGGAAGTGATTGAAGCGCGCTGGCTCTTTGGTCTTCCGGTAGAACGCATTGATGTTGTCATTCACCCGCAATCCATTATTCATTCGATGGTCGAGTTCGTGGATGGTTCCATAAAAGCTCAGCTTGGCGTACCGGATATGAAACTTCCGATTCAATACGCATTAACATATCCTGAACGATGCCCGATGAGCGGCAACCATGTAGATTTTCCAAAGTTGCACTCGATGACATTTTTTGCGCCTGACCGCAATAAATTTCGCTGCCTGCAATTAGCATACGATGCAATGGCGTTGGGCGGAACTGCTCCCGCCATTATGAATGCGGCAAATGAAGTTGCAGTGCAGGCTTTTTTAGAAAAGAAAATTACATTTTGCCGAATTCCAGAACTCATTGAGCAGGCGCTTGCCAAACAAACAAACCACGTTTCGCCTGATCTTGAACACACATTTCAAAGCGACCATAATACGCGCGAATATGTCCGAACTTTATTGTAACCTGCAGTGTTAAAGAGCTTACACAATAATAAAAACAAGAGTGAATTAAATTTATGGCGATAGTAAGTACGATATTCTATTTTATCATCACGATTGGTATTCTTGTACTGGTGCACGAACTGGGACACTTCCTTGCCGCCAAGTTTTTTAAGATGCGTGTCGATACCTTCAGTTTAGGATTTCCGCCGCGCGCGTTTGGCAAAAAAATTGGCGAAACCGATTACTGTATTTCATGGGTTCCCATTGGCGGCTATGTGAAGATTGCCGGTATGATCGACGAGAGCTTCGACAATGAATTTTTGAATAAAGAGCCGCAACCATGGGAGTTTCGTTCGAAGCCTATATGGCAGCGCATGATCGTTATTTCCGCTGGTGTCATTATGAATCTTTTGCTCGCTATTTTAATTTTTTGGGGAATAATTTTCCATCAGGGCAAGACGATTCACCCTGTGACGGAAATCGGTTATGTAGAACCAAATAGTCCCGCCGCAAAATCCGGTTTGCACATGGGCGATAAATTCGTTTCCATCAATAATCATCCTATGAAACAGTGGGATGAAATTGAAAGCACGCTGTATACAGAATCGGTGGCACATGATTTAACGATACAGATACAACGTTCCGGTACAGTCAATACTTTTTTTATCCGTCGTTCAGAACTGCCAGATTTTACTGAAGAACGATTTGGCGTTTTCCCTGCTGGGTTCGTTCCTGTTGTAGATCTTGTGGAGCATGGAAAGCCAGCTGAACAGATTGGCTTACAGCCCGGAGATACACTTCTTGCGGTGAACGAAAAACCAGTGAGCTTTGGTTCACTCCAGGAAGCGATTCGAACAAATGCCGGGAAAGAAATTTTGCTGTCATGGGCACGTGGAAATCAGAAAATGAATGCGCATGTAAAGCCAACTGCCGAAGGACGCATTGGAGTTTCTTTAGATCGAGTATATCAGGGACCAATCATTCACGAACAATATTCCTTCTTCGAAGCTCTTCCGATTAGTATGAGAGAATTAAAAACAATAAGCGTTCTGTTTCTTTCCAATATATACCAAATAGTAGCAGGAAAAGCTTCGCTTAGTAAATCGATGGGCGGACCTATAAAGATTGCTCAGTTGGCAAAGCGCTCTGCTGATACTGGCGTCTTGGAGTTCTTCGGATTCATCAGCTTATTAAGTATTAGTCTTGCTTTGCTGAATATTCTTCCATTCCCAGCACTCGATGGAGGACATCTTGTCTTTCTCGTCTATGAGGCTGTGTTTAGGCGGGAAGTACCAAGTAAAGTAAGAATTGCCATTCAACAAGCAGGGTTTATCTTGCTGCTTGTATTTATGGCGTTCGTTCTTTATAATGATGTCGTGAATTTTTAAACCCTGTCTGTGTGATAGTTGTCAACGTTTTTTATTGCTCCATCGGCTATACTAGTAGAGAAAACAAACAATACGGAGGAGTTACACACCATGAAATGGACAATGAATAGGAATGCACTCATCGGCATCGTTCTTCTGGCCGCTGTACTGAGCTGTTCAAGGACCTTTGCTCAAACCATGAAGGTGTCTCTCGATTTCCAGATGTACGATGTCGTCTATCTCACCGATTTTGTTGATGTTAAAAGCCAACAACTTAACCCAAACATCTCTGGAATATCGCTTACTTTGCAGACAGTAGGTGTCGAACCAACAGCGTGGGTCTGTGTCTATGTCGAGATGCATGTTCAACTTCGCGGTGAAGCTGATCAAGAATTGATGCATGCGTATACAAATAATTTCAGAGTGAATGGATCACGTGTGCTTGCGGCGCGTGATTTTGCAAAAGGCGGGAGCAGCGAGATTTATATCCGGGATGGCGTTGGAACGTATGTAGAAAACGCGACTCTGCGCAAACGCCTGGAAGATATGGCAGCGAAAAACCCGACCGCGCCTCCCGGTAAATATACTGTCATTATGAAAGTGTTTAAAGCGACTTCTGAAAATCCCAATGATAGGGGTGTTCCACGTACAACAGAAGTTCTCGGCGGAGACACGAAAACGATTACCGTTCAGTTCTCAACGGCTGATGAAGTATTTGTGGAGATTACAGATCCGAAGAACGGAAGCTTCTTTAGCAATCTTGCACCTACGTTTAACTGGACATCGAGTGCACCTGTGAGAGTTTCAGTGTACGAAGCTTTAGCGAATCACCGTTCACCACAAGATGCACTCACGGGTGGAAATCCAAGTCTCGTTCGGACATCATACGGCGATCCTCCTGACTTCAGCGGAACATCGCTCACCTATCCCTCTAATGCTGAACGCAAGCTGGAACAAAACAAAGCCTATGTTCTTCAGGTTGAGGCAAAAGTAGCAACGAATCGTGGCGACGTGATGCGTAAGAGTCTTCCGGTGGTGTTCCGCATTACTGATGATAAGGTCGGACAAATGCTGGATAATTTTTTGAACGCTTTCAGCGGTTCCGCATCAGCAACATATGCAACGCTTCGAGCAGACCCGGTGAACTGGGTAGCATGGCCGTCCTACGGAAACATCATACTCGATGGCAGTACGTTAACAGAGACCGATCTGCAAACACTTATCAATGATCTATCTAACCGTACCGATTTGAAACTACAACTTGGTGTTGAAAACCAATAAGCGCTGAAGGAGAAAGCCATGATAAAGAAGATCGTTGTCGTTAGTGTGTTGGTGCTCCTTGGTGTGCTTTCGCTGGGGCAAAAAACACAGCAGGACAAAAAAGATATTTCCGCCTACATTGTGAAAGTTATCCGGGATGTGAATATGAAATCTCCTGCAACAGGATGGCAAAAGGCGGTTCCATTAAGCAAATTAAAATCTGGGTATGAAGTACAAACGGATAAAGGATCCTTAGCAATGATTCTCTTCGCGGATCAATCGAAGCTTATTCTTCGCGAGAAATCTATCGTAACAATTAAAGGTGAAGTGCAGGGAAAAGAGATCCTCAGCCGCAGCGTTCACATGGATCGTGGAAACATGATTTTCAATGTGAAGAAAGCGGAGACTGAACAATTTCGGTTTTCTTCTCCGATTTCGGTTGCATCCATTCGCGGCACTGAAGGCGGATATAGCACCGGCGGCAATGCAGACTTTTTTACCATTTCTCTTGGTTTGGCAGAATTCACTAATTCTATCTCCGGCCGTTCCACACACGTCAGTACGGGTAACACAGCGATTGCTGACAGCACAGGAGGTCTGGATCTTCGCAAAGCGAGTAAAAAGGAACTCGATAATATTAAAAGTGGAGCATCTGAGGGCGAAGGCGAACACAGAGGCAGAGGAGAAACATCTTCGGCAAAAGGTGTCGTTGTTTCCGGTACCATTGCATTCGATCCGTCTCCTTCAGTTGGCAATACAACGACAGCCAAATTAGATTTGAACCAAACGGATACTGTCATTGCAGGTGTAAATTTGTTTTATCGAACAAAGGGTACAACAGACTACACACAAGCAACGATGGCGTTGGATGGGAAAATTGCGTCAGTTGAAATCCCAGCCGCAAAAGTTGCAAGCCCGGCGTTGGAATATTATTTTTCCATTACCATTGGCAAACAGAGCATTACCTTACCATCAGGCGGAGCAAGTTCACCCGGTTCAGTATCGGTTGCGAAAGCGGTTTTTTCCACTAGCGGTACCGGAATTACTATCACCGCCACACCCATGTTTAGTCCATCGCCGATTCGTTCGTTCACGAACCTTCAATCATCGCTCGATCTTTCTTCTGTTGCCGGACAACTCAATTCTGTTACACTCAACTATCGCCGCGGCGGTGATGCGGCTTTCAAATCTTTGGTGATGACGCTTTCCAACAAAGTTGCATCAGGCACAATTCCAGGTGTCGATGTGCGCGCGCCTGAAATTGAATTCTATTTCGTCATTAAATTGCAAGATTCTGTCAGTACCGAAATCACACTTCCAGGTGATGGTGTCACAAGTCCAATGAAGTTGAGCGTTCCGCCGTTGATGAGAATTGTTCCTGAATTTGGCCAGTTAAAGTCGAAAAACGCAGGATCGGTGCGGGTAGATTTTTCCTCGTTACAGGCGAATGTAAGCGCGATAAGTCTTTTCCACCGCAAGCAGAATGAGCCGACATTTACGGAACTTATTCTCACACCTTCCGGACAGGTTGCAACCGGACAGTTAGATGGAGAGAAAGTAAAATTTCCGCAACTAGAATATTATGTTTCCATCCGTTTTGACGACGGATCAACGATTACCGTACCACAAGATGGAGCAACCAATCCTGCGGCAGTGCAGGTGCAATCGGTCCAACGCGAACTTCGCATCCCGGGCCAAACCGGATCGCTGCAGAAAAAAGTTCTCGTCCTGAAATGGAGCGAATAATCTGATCCGAGCTATGCCGGGTCTTGCATTATATAGTTGCTTTTAATACATTGAACGGCGGGCGCAGTACGCACCCGCCGTTTTTTTATTTTCCGATAATCGCCACCATCAATAGCTGCACGTTCATCATGAGGGGATTACTATGAAACGCATTCATCAATCCGCCATTCGTTTATCATTCCTCCTTACTGCTTTGCTATGTTCTATCACCTATGGACAGGTCAGTCAATACGTCATAGAGGTAAAAGTACCGCCAGCTATTGAACAAGAACCGCTTTCTGTGAGCGTTGAGATAGCGCAGAACGCTCAAGTTCAGAGAGTATTACTCAACTATCGTCAATTTGGAGAGACAGAGTACAAAGAACTCGAGATGCTCCTTTCCGGCCGGACAGCAGTTGCTACGCTGCCGGGTAAAGCTGTCTTGCCGCCTTATATTGAGTACTATATCAAGTTTCAGCTTGCAGATAATACACAAGCAACATATCCATCAGATAATCCTGAAGTCAATCCAATTAAGGTTGCAGTAAAAGGAGTGGATCCAAAAGATGCAGAAGTTCGCTTTCTGAGCCCGGAACCCGGAGAGACGTTAGCGGCAGAAGATTTGGCGGTTGCTGTATCGTTGATGTTTGTTTCTGATGCGGTTGATAAGCAGCGAACACGTATCTACCTTGATGGTGCCGATGTAACAAAAGAAGCGTTGCTCTCAGATGATGTGATTCTCTACAGTCCAAAAAATTTTGATAGACCGCTGAATTTGGGAACACATACCGTTAAGATAGAATTGGTTGACACGAAGGGACGGGTGTACTATACGAAACAAGCGGACTTTAACTTATCGACGGCCGCTGCCATAGAAGAGGTGAAGAGCTCGTTGCAGTATATGGGAAATGCTCAAGTTGAATTACGAAATGAAAAAGTGGATGTCACGAGTACATCCTACCAGCGCGCAGATGTCCACCTCAACGGTACATATAAATTTCTTGCTTTTGGATACGATATGCACTTAACGAATGAAAACACCGACGACCGTCAGCCGCAAAAATCGCTTCCTGGGTACCTTGCAGGCGGAAGATTATGCAAAAGTGCAGATTGGTGATGCGTATCCGATGTTCCCGTCGTTGTTCATTAGTGGAAAACGCGTACGCGGAATTACCGGTGCATTGACATTGGGCTTCTTCAACCTTGATGTTTCATTTGGTAAAACGGAACGCAAAATTGAGGGCCCCCTGGGCGGCATAGTTCTCTACAATGATTCTTCGGCCGCATCATCTCGTCCAAAGGAAACATTTTTTGAGAGTTATGGCGGGCGCAATACGAATACAACGCCAGGATCTACCGATACATTAATACAGAACTACCGTTCGTACACAAATGGCACATTTGATAGAGATTTCTTAGCCGTTCGTCCAAGTTTTGGAAGCGGAGAATCATTTCAATTTGGACTCACTTTTATTAAAGCGAAAGATGACAAAAATTCTATTAAATATGGCAATTATCCTGCGGAAAATTTAGTCGCAGGCACAGATTTGTTGATTGCTTTTGATAATCAGAAAATAAAGTGGACTACGCAGGTTGCTTTCAGTCTTGAGAACACTGATATTTCAAAGGGGAATCTGTCTGACGTGCAAATTGATTCCGTAAAAGGTGTCTATGATACGACGAAATCGGCGGCTGATCATGCAAAAGCTTTAAAAGATGCCGATGATCTCAAAAAGATGGCGAAAATTGGCAGCCAGTTCATTACCATAAATGAAAATTTAACGCCTTTGGATCCGATAAGTGGATTGCCATCGTTATCAGTTGAATCCGAGTTGACGTTAAATTATTTCAACAACTATATTCGGGCAATGGCATTTCGCCGCGGCAAGAATTTCAAATCGTACGGCAATGAATATGTTCAAACGGATATCGCAGGCATTAATCTTTCCGATAGGATCCGCCTGCTCGACAACCGGCTCATGACAAGTTTTTCGTACGAGACGAAGTGGAACAACATTCAGAACGAAAGCAGCTTACCGGTTACAACATTTAATACCTTCAACGGATCGGCGACAGTGTACCCGGGTGTGAAACTGCCTACCATGACATTTGGATACGGATTTAATACACGCAAAAATCCTATAGAACTTAATCAGGATACTCTTGTAACAGCTGTGGTAGATACGACGTTCCCATCTTCAAAAGCGGATTCTTTAAATTACGCTGATGAGAAGACAAATCGTTTCTTCTTCGCAGTAAATTATGACTTCAATGTGCTTGCGCGTCAAAGTTTAAATGCAACCGTCAGTATTGCAAACAAAAAGGATAACACGTTCAATTTGCGTAATCAGGATAACGTTAGTGTTGCTACTGCACTGACAACATTCTATAAGATACCGTTACAAACAACTATTGCAATTATCATCAGTCATAATGCTACATATTTTGCATTGCAAGATACGCTCACAAAACGATATCTGAGTACTACTTCTCAACAAACATTTAACTATCAAACTTTTTCCCTGAATGCGCGATATCGGCTCATGAATGATCGCCTTAATTTGTTGGCAACACTGGCACCGTCGTTCGGTGATTTCAAACGGACGCTCATTCAAGCCGGTGTTGATTATCAGATTATGGATGGACATTATATCGTAGGCCAGCTTGATGTAATCCAAAATCCGGGCAAAGAAAACGACGTTATTGCAAGTATTGTATATCGGTTTACGTTCTAACGAAGTATTCACTTGCGTATCAATTCCCGCTTCTCTTCACCGTACATGAGAAGCGGGAGTATTCCTCCCGTTCACCGCAAAAGGAATTAGAATTATGACTTCCTATGAATTCAAAAGAAAAATATTGCCGATGCTTGTGAAGCTGTCCATCGGTCTCGGCATAGGCGTCTTCGTTATTATCATCGGCCAAGGGTGGCTCTTCGAATTGACCTTTCTGAAGAATATCGATTTGTTGACGATTGATCTCCGTTACCAAAGCAAATATGTACGAACCGAGCAGACGCGCGATCTCAAAAAAGACGGTGACGTTGTCATCGTAGGGATTTCGGACGACGATCTAAAAGCTTTTATCGAACCGTTTCCTTTCCCGCGTTCATACTATGCACACGTCATTAAAAATTTGAATGACGCAGGTGCAAGAACAATTGTATTTGATATGACCTGGGAATCAATCCGGGATGTTCAAGGAGATAGTGTCTTACGCGCAACGCTTCAGAAATACAATAATGTTGTCATTGCCACAAAAGTTGAAACAGGCACCGTGTACGAGAAAGCAATAGTGCAAGCTACAGAACCGACGTATAATAATATCTTTTTTGATGTTGATAAAAATATCGGTGTGGTGAATATCTATAAAGATAGAGACGATGTGTGCCGTTCATACTTCCCCATGTTAGACGTGAAAGGCTTTTTAACTCCATCACTCGGATTTGCAGCACTCAATCAATACTTCAAGTTACCCCCTTTGAATACGGTCAAAGAAAGGGACAACTTTTTTTACTTGACAAGAGATTCTGCACGCGTGAGTAAAATAATCAGAACTATTCCCAGCAGTGAGACATCAACATTTCTCTTAAACTATTATGGGCCAGATCATACGTTCCGCTATATTCCATTTTCGCAGGTTATTGACGACTCAACATTCGAAACGAAGGACGAGTTTGATATACGGGAATTAGGAGAGCAGCTCAATACCTTCGACGCGATAACGATGAACCTTGTAAAGAATAAGATCGTCATCATCGGCTCCGTCATGGCTGAAGAGCGTGATTATCACAATGTGCCCCTGTACAAAGAAGAAGGCGGAAAGAAGAATTATGCGATGAATGGTGTTGAAATTCATGCCACTGCCATTCAGAATGTTATCGACAGCAACTTCATCACAACTGCTGATCCGATGATTGAAAGCATTGTCATCATTCTTTTATCTCTCATCTGTTTCATCGGTTTGCTGGCGTTGAAGCAGGTTCGCATACGGCACATGTGGCTGCTGGAGATCGGGGCATTTCTTTTGACCGTCATTCTTGTTGGTGCAGTGTTCGAAGTTTCCATTATCGTGTTTAGTAATAACAATGTATTGATGAATGTTGTGAATCCGAGTCTTGCAGTTGTTTTTGCATATTTCGGTACAGCAGTTTATCAATACTTGACCGAGCGGCAGCAAAAGGCAGTCATCAAAAATATGTTCGGTCACTATATTAATCCCGCCGTGGTGAACGAATTGGTTTCGAATCCAGAAAAGGCAAAGCTCGGCGGCGATCGTCGTGAACTGACAGTGTTCTTCTCCGATATAGCCGGCTTCACAACTATCTCGGAACAATACCATGCCAAACCGGAGGGATTGGTGGCTTTGCTTAATGAATTCTTAGACGAGATGACCCGTATTGTACTCAAGTTCGAAGGAACATTAGATAAATACGAAGGCGACGCGATTATGGCATTCTGGGGCGCACCGCTTCCGCAAAAAGATCATGCGCTCCGAACATGTCTTGCAGCATTGGAGATGCAGAAGCGTTTGGAATCGCTCAGGCCAAAATGGATAAAAGAAGGCAAACCCCCGCTTTCTGTGCGGATGGGTATCAACACCGGTATTGTCATTGTTGGTAACATGGGCGGCAAGGACAGGTTTGACTACACCGTTATCGGCGACAGTGTGAATCTTGCTTCGCGGCTCGAAGGCGCGAACAAACAATATAAATCTAATATTATGGTCAGCGACTTTACCTATACACATGTAAAAAATAAGGTCATTGTGCGGGAACTTGATTTGATCCAAGTGAAAGGCAAAACAGAACCGGTGAAAGTGTACGAACTGCTTGGTACTGCCGACATGGAGATGACCGAAAACCAGAAACAGTCGCTGGAGATGTATCACGAGGGATTGAAACTTTACCGCGCAAGGAAATGGGAAGAAGCGATTGCGTATTTGCAGCAGGCATACTCATTAGACGAGACCTGTTATGTTGCACAGATTTATTCAGAGCGTGCGAACTTGTATCAAATTACTCCGCCGCCGGCTGAATGGAACGGCGTCTTTGTGATGACGACAAAATGATGCTGTTTAACGTCAAAGAAGCCCGATTCTGTAGGTATGGAATCGGGCTTTGTGTTTTACAGGCTGCAGAGTATTGTATTTCGTTTTTTGAGCCTCTACAACGTCTTGATCGAGGTGCTTTATTGAACCAAATTGGTTAAACGGTAGTAGTATAGTAGTTTCAGAGAGAATGAATGCACTTTCTCCATGCTTCAAGAGATGGCAAGATGAAAGCCTGGGTTGCGTTCATTCTTAAAACTCATTATACTTTACCATTACTTCAAGAAGTCACAATAATTCTTTGAACGGAGGTTTTATGGTTCGTAAACAAGAAGCACTCGATTACCATTCGATGGGCCGCAAAGGCAAAATAGAAGTTGTTTCATCCAAACCATGTCAGACACAGCGCGATTTGTCGCTGGCGTACACGCCGGGAGTTGCCGATCCATGTCTCGAAATTCATGCGAATCCGGAAGATGCCTACAAGTACACAGCCAAGGGAAATCTTGTCGCCGTGGTTTCAAATGGAACGGCAGTTCTTGGTTTAGGCGATATCGGTGCACTTGCCGGTAAACCGGTCATGGAAGGCAAGGGCGTGCTCTTCAAACGCTTTGCGGATATCGATGTGTTCGATATCGAGTTGAACACACACAATGCTGATGAGATTATTAAAGCCGTGCAGCTGCTGGAACCGACTTTCGGCGGTATCAATCTCGAAGACATCAAAGCACCGGAATGTTTCTATATTGAAGAAGCGCTGAAAAAGACAATGAACATCCCTGTTTTTCATGACGACCAGCATGGCACAGCTATCATCAGCGGTGCGGCGCTCGTAAATGCTCTGGAAATTCAGGGAAAGAAAATAGAGCAGGTCAGGGTTGTCTTCAGCGGTGCAGGAGCTGCCGGTATTGCATGCGCGAAGCTCTATGAAAAGTTAGGCGTCAGGCGGGAGAACATATTTCTTGTGGATACAAAAGGCGTTGTGTACAAAGGCAGAACGGAAGGAATGAATCAATACAAAGAGTATTTTGCCATTCAAACAAATGCCCGGTCTCTTGCCGATGCTGTCAAAGGAGCAGATGTCTTCTGCGGTGTTTCGGCAAAAGGAGTGTTAACGAAGGAAATGGTCAGGTCGATGGCGGATAACCCGATCGTATTTGCCATGGCTAATCCTGATCCGGAAATTACCTATGAAGACGCAACAAGCGCTCGCGACGATATTATTATGGCGACAGGGCGTTCAGATTTTCCGAATCAAGTCAATAATGTGCTGGGTTTCCCGTTTATTTTCCGGGGAACGCTTGATGTGCGCGCTACGACCATCAACGATGAAATGAAGATTGCTGCGTCGCATGCATTAGCGAAACTCGCGAAGGAAGATGTTCCTGATAATGTTCTGAAAGCCTACGGAAAGAAACGGATCGAGTTTGGCAGGGAATACATTATTCCAAAACCTTTTGATCCGCG
Source organism: Ignavibacteriales bacterium (assembly GCA_026390575.1). Taxonomy (NCBI): domain Bacteria; kingdom Pseudomonadati; phylum Ignavibacteriota; class Ignavibacteria; order Ignavibacteriales; species Ignavibacteriales bacterium. The sequence goes on along the minus strand of JAPLFR010000015.1, from coordinate 33,736 downwards.
CGTGCTGTTTTGGGAAGCGATCGCAGTGGCAAAAGCTGCGATGGATACAGGCGTGGCAAGAAACCCGATTACAGATTTTGAAAAGTATCGCGATCAGCTTGAAGCACGTCTTGGTAAGTCGCGGGAAGTTATGCGATTCTATATCAACAAAGCAAAGAGCGAACCGAAGCGTATCGTTTTCCCGGAAGGCGAAGAAGATAAAATCCTTCGTGCAGCGCAAGTACTGCTTGATGAAGGAATTGCTAAACCGATATTGTTAGGAGCTCCGGATGCAGTAAATCAACACATCAAGGATCTTGGTCTTGAGTTGAAGGATGTGGAAATCATCCGTCCAAGAAAATCTCCGCGCTTTGAAGAATATGTGTCGGCGCTCTACAATCTTCGCAAACGGAAAGGAATGACCTCTGCATCGGCGAGACATCTGTTGAGAAATAATTATAATGTCTACGGCATGATGATGGTGGAGATGGGCGATGCCGATGGTTTAATCTCCGGATTGACGGAACATTATCCGGAAACAATTCGGCCAGCGCTTCAGATTATCGGCACACGTGCAGGTGTACGAAAAATTTGCGGCGCTTATATGATGGTTTTTAAAAACAAAACGATCTTTATTTCGGACGCGACCGTCAATATTGAGCCGGATGCAGAGGACCTTGCGGATATCGCCTTGCTGACTGCGGAGAAAGCACTTTATATGAATGTGATTCCGCGTGTGGCGATGTTGTCCTTCAGTAATTTTGGCAGCACGCAGCATCCTTTAACGGAAAAAGTGAGGAAAGCGGTAGAGATTATCAAAAAGAAAGCGCCTAATCTGGTTGTCGAGGGAGAGATCATGGCAGATACTGCGTTAGATCCTGATATCGTATCTGAAGTCTTCCCGTTCAGCGAAATCAAAGGTGATGCAAATGTGCTGATTTGTCCTGATTTGACATCAGCAAACATTGCATATAAAGTTTTAGCGAAACTTGGCGGTGCAACAGCGATTGGACCGATGTTGTTAGGAATTCGCAAGCCGGTGTATTTACTCGTACCTGGTTGCGATGTCAACGACATCGTCAATATTACAGCAGTTGCTGTTTCCGAAGCACAGCGCATTGCAGAAAATCCTCCTGGATCTCCTGATGAAGTTCTGCGCAGTTATGTAAAATGACTGAACTGAAAAACGTAATGATGAAGTCCGCCTGCGAAGGTGGACTTCATTTTTTATTTGCGAATATATTCTTTTGGTACTATTACAAAAGTATCAAAGATATAATTTTAAAGAGGAAAATTGATCTGCTTACTTTTTCATCAACCTTATTGCTTTCGGGAAACAATTTTAAAATCTTCTTAAAAGTGCCAAGTGTCCTTTTTTTTCTTCTAAAATACAGCATTTAAGCCGTTCTGGCAAGTAATACACAACGTGGCACGCTACTTGAACGTACATCAAAATAATATATGATGTCTTCTTTGGTTCGTCGGTTGAAAAAAAAATCCACCGGAGTGTTACATGATTCGAGGAACAGTTATTGTTGCAACGGAAATTTGTAAAGCATGCGAGTTGTGCATTACAGCTTGTCCGCAGGATTGTTTGGAGCTGTCATCCCAATTGAATTTGAAAGGTTACCGCTACGCACAGTTGAAGAATGATTCTTGTACCGGATGTATCAATTGCGCTATCGTCTGCCCTGACAGTGCTATAACAGTATACCGCCAAATAAAAGCGATGAAATCAGCGGCACCGAAAATCTAAAAGGACGACAGCGGGATATAACAACGCGGTGATACATATATAATAACTTACGAAGATATCGAAAACCCTTTACACACATAACTCTTTGACGCCGTAGGCATCGAACATTTTTAAGATTTGATCTCGAAAGGAATATCCAACTCCGTAGGTGTTGAACGTCTAGAGTGTTCTTTATATGTGAGTGGTTTTCAATTTACAAATCTTCAGCTCCTTATGGAGCTGAAGGGCATAACGAGCAATTACAAAAATTATTCACTTAAGAAATGTGAACCCATGGCAGGTGGAAACGGAAAATCTAACACTCGATTAATGAAAGGCAACGAAGCACTCGCTGAAGCCGCATTGCGGGCAGGTATGCAGGCATACTTTGGATATCCCATCACACCGCAAACAGAAGTAATGGAGTATCTTGCAATTCAGGCGCCAAACTATCCGGGCGTTGTAATCCTTCAAGCAGAAAGCGAACTTGCAGCAATTAATATGGTGCACGGTGCTTCCGGCGCCGGTGCGCGTGCAATGATTTCATCATCGAGCCCCGGCATCAGCTTGATGCAGGAATGTCTTTCCTATATGGCATCAGCGCAATTGCCGGCTGTGGTTGTCAATGTTCAGCGAGGCGGACCCGGTCTTGGCACTATTCAGCCGTCGCAGGCAGATTATTTTCAGGCGGTAAAAGGAGGCGGTCATGGTGATTATCATCTCATCGTACTTGCACCGTCTTCGGTGCAGGAAATGGTGGATTTTGTATTCGATGCATTTCGTTTATCGGAGAAGTACCGTAACCCGGCGATGATTCTTGCCGACGGCGCGCTCGGTCAAATGATGGAGAAGGTCACATTGCCTGCGGCGGGCTCTCTTCCAAAAACGAATTTCCCCTGGACGACGATCGGCAAACCAAATTCGCGCGAACGAAATATTATTACTTCTCTGTTCATCCAGCCGGAGCGGATGGAGAAACTCAATTTAGTCCTGCAGGAAAAGTATCGTCAGCTGCAGAAGGAAGTGCGGTCGGAAGAATTTCAAACCGAAGATGCAGACATTGTTCTTGTCGCGTTCGGATTAACATCCCGCATTTGCAATAAAACCATGACCCTGGCGCGCGAAAAAGGACTGAAGGTTGGATTGCTCCGTCCAATCACGCTGTATCCATTTCCGACAGCTGCGCTTGCAGCATTAGCAGAGCGTGCAAAAGTATTTCTGACGGTCGAAATGAATGCAGGACAAATGGTGGAAGATGTACGGCTCGCGATCAACGGCAAATGCGAGGTACATTTCTACGGACGGATGGGCGGAATGATTCCATCGCCGGAAGAAGTGCTGGCACAGGTGGAATCAATTGCCAAAGAATTTCAAACGGCGCATGCATGAAGGTGGAAGAAATGGAAACAGCAGCGAAAATTGACGGCTTAGAAGTCGTTTATGCAAAACCGAAAACACTTACCGATACCCCGACACACTATTGCCCGGGATGCGGACATGGCGTCGTGCATAAAATTCTGATGGAAGTCGTTGATGAAATGACTATTCAGGAAGAAATCATCGGTGTAGCACCGGTCGGATGCGCGGTGTTTGCATACGACTATATGAACATCGACATGCAGGAAGCCGCACACGGACGCGCAAGCGCAGTGGCGACAGGGGTCAAACGAGTTCTTCCCGATAAATATGTTTTTTCTTATCAAGGCGACGGCGATCTTGCGGCAATTGGTACCGGTGAAACAATCCATACCGTCAACCGCGGCGAGAATATTCTTATGCTCTTCATCAACAATGGTATATACGGAATGACGGGCGGTCAGATGGCTCCGACATCATTATTGGGCATGAAAACAACAACATCGCCATTCGGACGCGAAGTTGCAACCATGGGCAATCCGTTGAAGATCACAGAATTGATTGCACAGCTTCCCGGCGCGTACTATGTCTCACGGCACTCGGTGCACAATACGGCCGCAGTGCGTAGGCTGAAGAAGGCAATTTCTCTCTCATTCAAATATCAAAAGGAAAAAAGAGGAACCTGTTTTATCGAAGTCGTCTCTAACTGCCCGTCCGGCTGGAAAATGACGCCGGTTGAATCCAATGAGTGGTTAGAGAAAAACATGTTTCCAACATATCCGCTTGGCGATATCAAAGTGCCGAAGAGTTAACGCTGAAAAAGTACTGGCTTGGTGGAACAATGTAGAAATTTGTAAAATGATGAAGCAAAAATTCTTTTTGAAAACGAAACGACGAAGAATATGAGCACAACTCAAGAAATAATTATTGCCGGCTTTGGCGGTCAGGGCGTTCTTTCCATGGGGCAAATTATTGCGTACGCCGCAATGGAAGGGAATAAAGAAGTAAGCTGGATGCCCTCGTACGGCCCCGAGATGCGCGGCGGTACAGCAAATTGCACGGTGATCGTTTCTGATTCACGCATTAGTTCTCCTATTATCACAAAGTTTGATACTGCTATTGTGCTCAATCAGCCGTCGGTTGAAAAATTTGAAAACGCTGTGAAACCGGGCGGCATCTTGATCTATGAAAAGTCCACGATCCTCCGGCCGCCGGTAAGAAAAGATATCGAGGTTCTTGCAATTCCTGGATTAGAAGAAGCTCAAAAACTCAAAAGTAAACAGGTAGCAAACATGGTGCTGCTGGGTGCTTTTCTTGAATTATGTCCGATTGTAAAATTGGAACATGTACTAAGTGCTCTGCACAATGTTCTGCCTCCGCATAGACAGCATTTAATTCCTTTGAATGAACAAGCATTAGTGCGAGGCAGGGAATTGGCGATGGAAGCAGCAGCTGAAACGGGGGCACGATGAAGCAGATGGATAAAACACAATCTGCAATTCAAGCGTGGAGTGAACAAGTAATTGAGTCTGGCAGTGCACAATGCAACCACGACTGCCGTATTACGTGTAGAATGTTGACTGAAGCAATGCGAAAAGAAGCAGAGATGATCCATTTCTATGAGACCATCATGGCAGAGTGTGATTATCCGGATGTGAATTCCTTTGTACGGGGACTGTTAGAGGAGAAGAGCCGTATTGTACTGCGCATTAACCAGAAATTGAATGAAATCCGCGCCTGCGGTCAAGTGAGCAATGGTGTTATTTCGGGATGTAATCCGGAATTCTTATAACTCTGCCTGAACGGAAAACAAATCTTCGTTTAGAAATACTATTTCTAAGAACGTTGAACGGAGATTCTTTTATGAATACCAAAATATTTCAACGTATCAAACCCAAACATAATCATCTTTGTGCCCCTTCACCGTACAATAATAAAACAAAAACGAATGATGTAATGAACGGTAGGCGATTCGCCTTTACAAATTTTTGTATTGGAACGGGTTCACGACCTGTTTAAATTGAGAATAAACATGAATTCTGCTTGCGAACAATTAGCTGACTTACTAAAAATTCAAGAAGTTATTATTCGGCGCCACATCGATGTGCATAAATGGCTTAGACATATTCCAGATCAGGAACAGGGTATGATAGATTTTATAGAAACATACGGCTGGTTACTCCGAGAAATGTACTGTGGGCATGTTTGTTCAAAAAGAATTGGATGCTCAATCGCGGCAGAGTATATACCACCTGCAGAATCATCAAACGGAATGTTTTCAAACTGAAAACGCATCTTGCACTTTACGCAATCATTTTCTAAGGTACGGCAAGAAATAAATTACAGGAAGGATTGTTGGCATGAACATCGGCATACTTAAAGAAACGGCTCCATCGGAACGGCGGGTAGCGCTGACACCGGGCGGTGTGCAAACATTGGTAAGTTTAGGCGCTGTTGTATATGTAGAACGGAATGCTGGGGCGCTTAGTTTCTTTAAGGACGATGAGTACATCAGTGCAGGCGCAGTGATTGTGTACAGTCCGGAGGAAGTTATTAATCGTTCCGAGATAGTTTTAAAAATTGCGCCGCCTGCTGAGTCGGAGCTCAAAATTCTTCATGAGGGACAAACACTCTTTTCCGCATTGCATCTTGCCATCTCCAAACGAAAAACAATAGAAACACTTCTTGAAAAGCATGTGACTGCAATCGGGTATGAATTGATTGAAAATGAGCGGGGCGATTTGCCGATTGTCCAAACGATGGCAGAAATTGCCGGGCAGATTTCAATTCAAGTGGCGGCGCATTATCTTCAGGCCCGCGAAGGCGGACGCGGCGTACTTTTGGGAAGTATTCCGGGTGTCCCTGCCGCCGATGTGCTCATTCTTGGCGCTGGAACTGTGGGACGCACTGCAGCGCGTGTCGCGCTTGGAGTTGGAGCGAAGGTGATGATTATCGACAAGAACATTAGCCGCTTGCGCGAAGTGGAGGATTTGTTTCAATGGAGAATCGCCACTGCCGTTTCCGATCAATACAATATTGAGTGTGCGGTGCGCGAAGCAGACGCGCTCATTGGTGCTGTTCTGTTGAAAGGCGAAAGGACTCCGCATTTAGTTTCTGAAGAGTTGGTGAAACAGATGAAACCTGGTTCTGTCATTGTCGATATTTCTATTGACCAAGGCGGGTGTGTAGAAACGAGCCGTCCAACAACATTGACTGATCCGGTGTATATAACTCACGGCATTGTACATTATTGTGTTCCAAATACTCCGGCTTCGGTACCGCGCACAGCAACTGTCGGATGGACAAACGTACTTCTTCCTTTCTTACGGGAAGCAACCGAGCTTGGCCTGGAACAAGTTCTTCGCACTGATATTGGGTTTTCCAAAGGTGTCTGTACATTCCGGGGATGCTGTACGAATAAAGCTGCGGCCAAAGCGTTCGATCTTAAAGCGAACGACGTTCAAACATTACTCAACTCTCCGACAAATAAAATCCAATAGGAATGACTATGAATTGGCTCGATCAATACAAGTCGAAAGTTGTGACGGTTGAGGAGGCGGTAAAGGTTGTCAAATCGAAAGACCGGATTTTTCTCAGCGGGAATGCTGCAACACCACTTCTGCTTACAAACGCACTTGCAAAACGAGCGCCGGAACTTTCCAATGTTGTAGTCAATCACATTTTGTTGCTGGGAGATGATCCGCTTTCCAAGCCCGGCATGGCTCAGCATTTCCGACACAATTCACTGTTTGTCGGCCCCGGCGATCGGCAGTCTATTGCTGATGGAAATTCGGATTATGTACCTGTACATCTCTCACAGGTTCCAGCACTTTTTTCTGAAAAATACATTCCTCTTGATGTTGTATTGATTCACCTTTCACCGCCGGATGCGCATGGATTTATGAGTTTCGGTGCCGAGTGCGCTGCTACGAAAGCAGCGGCGGAAAATGCAAAGATCGTTGTTGCACAGGTGAATGAGCGTATGCCGCGCACGCTGGGTGATGTGTTCATTCACGTTTCACGAGTACACAAAATCGTGGAATGCTCTGTGCCGATCTTGGAACTTCAACCTATCACAGCATCAGAGATTGAAGAGCGGATTGCTGATTTCATTACTCCTCTTATTGAAGACAATGCGACTCTGCAATTAGGCATTGGAGGTATACCGGATGCAGTACTGGCACGTATTGAAGGCAGACAGCATTTAGGCATTCACACAGAAATGATTTCCGACGGTGTTGTGGAAGCAATTGAGAAAGGAATTATTACAAGTCAGAAGAAAACGCTTCATCCGGGGAAAGTAGTGGCTACATTCGTAATGGGCACTCAAAAGCTCTATGACTATGTTCACAACAACCCGCTCTTCGAACTGCACCCATGCGACTATACCAATAATCCCTTCATCATTGCGCAAAACGAAAAGATGGTGGCAATCAATTCTTGCATCGAAGTGGATATTACGGGACAGGTCTGTTCTGATTCTATCGGCACGAAAATTTACAGCGGCTTCGGCGGGCAGGTGGATTTCATCCGCGGAGCAGCACATTCCAAAGACGGCAAACCAATTATTGCGCTCCCTTCGACAACGAAGAATGGTACGGTCTCCCGAATCGTTCCTCAACTCAAGCCCGGTGCAGGCGTAGTAACATCGCGGGCAGATGTACACTATGTCGTAACAGAGTACGGAGTTGCTTCACTCCATGGAAAAAATCTTCACCAACGAGCGGAAGCTCTCATCGCTATTGCGCACCCATCGTTTCGCTCAGAACTTGAAGAGTATTTACGAAATCCCAAACAGTACAATCCAAATGCCGGTGGTCCTGTCTGAGAATTAAAGTATAGACTGAATTAAACTTCAGGTTCCTTCCTTGATGTGGGTGCTGTCTGGGTTCATCCGCTTACATTCCTGTTTTTAGCAAGAAATTCCAATTCTCAAGATATCTATGATGAATTTATCTACAAAAATGCGTGATTTACGCTGAATTATCATACAGTTGCAATCTGATTCTTGGTACAAACATTGCCAATTATTAAGTGTTTTGCATTCTGATGGATGCTGTAAAGCAAGGCAATTGAATGAGATACTTAATCAATAAAGTTTTATTTTTTGCATATAAATTCTCACCTTAAGTATACAATAAGAACGTGAGTATACATATTGTCCAAAAAAAATACATTCCAATTTATGCAATGATGACGAATAAGATATTTTTAAGCCGATCAAAAAGATTTTGTTTCCTGTTGATATTGACTGCGATACCAGCATTGATTGCCTCAGCACAAACAGTGGATGATTGCCTCGCCTGTCACGAAGATTCATCGCTGACGACGGAGCGAAATGGCAAAGTAGTCTCGCTTTTTGTTAATCGTGCTGTACAAAAAAGATCACCACATGCGAAACTTATATGTACGGCTTGCCATACCGGATTCGATGCACAAAATGTACCGCACAAGGAAAAAATTGAACCTGTCAATTGCCTCCCTTGCCACAAGGACGCAATCAATCGACATGCATTCCATGGTCCAGTACTAAAAGCAAAAAGCGGAAGTAATGCTCTTGTATCTGCCTGTAAGCAATGCCATGGTACACACGATGTTGTTGCCGTGAAGGCGAAAGATTCTAAGCATGCAGGTGCTAACTTAATCGAAACCTGTGGTAGTTGCCATACGAAGGTGAAAGACACTTTTATACATTCCGAACATGCCAAAGCGCTTATTGCTGGCGTGAAGGGCGCTCCGGATTGTATCACGTGTCATAAGAATCCGATCTCGAAAATCTCTGCAGGCCTTGATACTGCACAGTTCAAGCGTGCACAAGAAAAAGTCTGTCTCTCCTGCCACTTGGATGACCCTAACGTAAAAGCGAGGACGTCTCCGACGGCGGGATTTATTGCTTCATACGATGCGAGCGTGCACGGTGCGGCAATAACACGCGGCAATGGCAACGCTGCAAATTGCGTTGACTGTCATGGTAGTCACGAAATGAATAAAGGTTCTAATCCTGCTTCACGTGTTTATAAACAAAATATTCCAAAAACTTGTGGTACATGTCATACGAATATTGCTATTCAATTCCAATACAGCATACATGGTTCTGCTTTGCAAAAAGGGGTTAACGCCGCTCCGACCTGCACTGACTGTCATGGCGAACATAACATATTAAAACATACTGATCCAAAATCGCCTGTCGCTGCAGGAAATGTTTCCTCGCAGGTTTGCTCACCATGTCATTCTTCAGTAAAGTTAAGTCAGAAATTCGGGTTTACCAGCGATCGGTATCAAAGTTTCGCTGATAGTTATCATGGTTTAGCCGGTAAGCATGGTTCAGTGGAAGTTGCGAATTGTGCAAGCTGTCATGGTGTTCATGATATCAAGCCATCGTCAGATACGACCTCGCGCATCAGCAAAAATAATTTGGTAAAGACGTGCGGTAAATGTCATCCCGGTGCAAATGAGAATTTCACAAAAGGATCCGTGCACGTTATCGCAGAACAACGCCAGGAGGATCTACTCTATTTTGTAACCAGCACGTACATCATCCTTATTGTTGTGGTGATTGGTGGAATGATTGTTCATAACCTGTTGGATTTCATCAAGAAGTCGAGACGTCAACTGATGTATCGCCGCGGACTCATTGAGCGACATCATCCCGGTCATCGATTATACCTACGAATGACGTTTGAAGAACGAATCCAACACGGAACATTGTTAGTAAGCTTCTTAACACTGGTATTGACAGGGTTCGCATTACGCTTTCCCGATGCGTGGTGGGTTGCCGGGTTTCGGCAAATCAGTCCAGTGATGTTTGAATTGCGCGGGATTCTTCATCGTATTGCGGCTGTGATCTTAGTGATGGCAAGCCTCTATCATCTCTACTATATATTTTTCACCGAGCGCGGGAAACAACTTGTTCGAGATCTTCTGCCGGTCTGGAAGGATGTGACAGATGCGCTTGGTGTGATGAAATTCAATCTCGGCTTTTCGAAGGACAAACCACAGTTTGCCCGGTTCAGTTATATCGAAAAAAGCGAATACTGGGCGTTGGTCTGGGGTACGATTGTGATGGCCGTGACCGGCGTGATCCTTTGGTTTGACAACACATTTCTTGGCCTTATAACGAAGCTTTGGTGGGATGTTGCCCGCACCGTCCACTATTATGAAGCATGGCTTGCTACGCTTGCAATTGTCGTTTGGCATTTTTATTTCATTATCTTCAATCCGGATATCTATCCTTTAAATCTTGCATTCTGGAAGGGTACGTTAACGGAAGAGGAAATGGAAGAAGAACATCCGCTTGAGCTGGAAGAGATCAAGCGAAAAGAAATGAAATACATAGAAATTGACGAAAAGCAGTCTCCAGACAAATTGTAAGGTGAATGTACGTTGGACAAGATGAGTATTCGAACGAAATATTGGGTACAGATGAATATCGTTCGCTGTAGCATGCTCTTGGTAATGCTCCTTTCGTGTTGTGCCTCTGTTCTCGTTTCACAAGAAAATACAGACTGCCTCGCATGCCACAACGATAAATCGTTGACCGGAATGAAGAAGGGGAAAACGATCTCTGTGTTTGTCGACGATAAGAAGTTTGGCGAGTCAACTCATGCCAAACTTGCCTGTATTGATTGCCATATTGATATTGCCGGCAAAGAGCTGCCACATGATGAAGAACTTACTCCGGTGGATTGTGGGAAATGTCATTCAACAGAACAGGAACTCCACGCCAAGTCACTGCACGGAAAAGCAATCGCACGAGGAGATGTACTTGCACCACACTGCAAGGAATGTCATGGTACCCACGAAATTTATTCCGCAAAAGATTCACGTTCATCTGTTTCGCCCTTGAAGGTACCATATACGTGCGGGAAGTGTCACCAAGAAGGTTCCATTGTTCAGAAACAGCGTACTATTCATCAAGATAATATCATCGAAAATTTTTCTGAAAGTATCCACGGTGAAGGATTGTTAAGGAAGGGGCTGATCGTTGCACCGAACTGCGCGACATGTCATACAGCGCATTCAATTCTTCCGCACACGGATCCCGCCTCATCTATAGCAAGGAAGAATATTGCCAAGACATGCACAAAATGCCATGCGCAGATCGAGTTAGTGCATCGTAAAGTGATCAAAGGGGAATTATGGGAAAAGGAAGCACACACCCTCCCGGCATGTATTGACTGTCATCAACCGCACAAAGTACGTAAAGTATTCTATGATCAAGGCATGGCGGACCGTGATTGCTTACGCTGCCATGAGAACAAAGACATCAAGGCAAAGAAAGACGGACGATCCCTGTTTGTCCAGGTGGATGATCTGAATCATTCACGCCATGCCAAAACCGCATGCAGCCAGTGTCATTCGGATGTGAATGCCTCACGGGTTCGTGCGTGCGAAACCATTCAGAAAAAAGTGGATTGTGCATCTTGCCACGCAGAAGTTGGTCAAAAATATTTGAAGAGTACGCATGGTATGCTGCTTGCAAAAGGCGATGCGAACGCACCGAATTGTAAAGAATGTCATGGGACACACAAGGTTCTAGGAAAAGCGGAACAAACCTCTCCCACATTTGCGACAAATGTTCCAGCCCTGTGCGCGCGATGTCATCGTGAAGGAAAAAAAGCAGCTGTCCGTTACACCGGTGATCAACACGAAATCATCGAACATTATGCTGAAAGCATTCATGGGAAAGGGTTGATGAAGAGCGGTTTGACGGTGACCGCTATGTGCACGAATTGCCATACTGCGCACAGTGTGCTGCCCCGCAACGATGAAGCTTCGAGTGTGAATCCAAAGAATCTTCCAGAGACTTGCGGTAAATGTCATAATGGGATTGAGCAGCAATTTGAAAAGAGCATCCACTCAAAGCTCGTGAGCAAAAGTGACAAACCGCTTCCTGTGTGCAACGATTGTCATTCTGCTCATACAATTCGTCGTGCAGACGAAAACGTGTTCAAGCTTGATATTATGACAAAATGCGGCCGTTGCCATGAGCAGATTTCCAAAACCTATTTTGACACATACCACGGTAAGGTATCGCAATTGGGCTATACCAAGACCGCGAAATGTTATGATTGTCATGGTGCGCATGATATTTTACTGGTTTCTGACCCAAAATCACATTTAAGTCATGAAAATGTTGTCGGTACGTGCCAGAAGTGTCATTCAGGTGCAACACGCAGGTTTGCCGGTTACTTGACACACGCAACGCACCACGATCCTCACAAGTATCCGATTCTGTTCTGGGTTTTCTGGGGAATGACAGGGTTACTCGTTGTTACGTTTACCGTCAGCGGAATACATACATTGCTTTGGCTGCCGCGAGCTTTGAAAATGAAACGTGACAAGAGAAAGAAACTCTCCTTGCCCGCAGAAACACCAACTGAGGAAGACAAAAAGGAAGAAACATCAGGGGATAAGAAGTGATGGAATCAGTTGCAGAAAATAGCACCGAGAAACAATATCAGCGGTTCACACGATTGAATCGGCTGCTGCATGTTGTCATGATCGTTTGTTTCTTAAGCCTGGCATCGACAGGGATGACACTGAAATTTGCCTATACCTCTTGGGCTGTATTCCTTTCTCATCTCTTTGGCGGATTTGAATCCGCGGGATATATTCATCGGGTTGCCGCTGGAACGATGATCTTCTTGTTTGTCACTCACATCATCGACCTGATTCGGCGTAAACGGCGCGAGTATGGAACATGGCGTGCAATGTTGTTGGGTTCGGATTCTATGGTCTTCAATAAAAAAGACTTGCAGGATCTCATTGGAAATTTCAAATGGTTCATCGGCAAGGGACCACGTCCCGATTATGGCCGATGGACATACTGGGAGAAGTTCGATTACTTTGCCGTGTTCTGGGGAATGATTGTTATCGGTTCAACAGGCTTGATGCTGTGGTTTCCCGAATTCTTTACGTTATTGCTTCCGGGGTGGCTCATCAATGTAGCAACGATCATTCATAGTGATGAGGCATTGCTTGCTACCGGATTTATTTTTACGGTGCATTTTTTCAACACTCACTTCCGTCCTGAGAAATTTCCAATGGATCTTGTTGTATTTACAGGACGCATGACGCTTGAAGAACTCAAAGAAGATAAACCACTCGAATATGAGGCCATGGTGAAAAACGGTGATCTCGAAAAACATTTGGTAGAACCATACCCTGAAATTGTTGTGCGGGTTATTCGTATATTTGGTTGGACAGCATTGTCGATCGGTGCCAGCATGGTCATCTTGATCATTTATGCAATGGTCTTCGCGTATCAGTAACCACATTATTCATAACACGGTGATCAAACGATGAAACGTTTCTTTCCGCCAGCTTTTTACAATATGCGAACATTGATCGGTGCTGCAATTGCATCGGTCAGCTTCGGACTAGTGCTTTTCCTCACCGTTCTCGATCTTTTCGCAGGAGAGCAGAAACCGTATGTAGGAATACTTACTTTTATTATTTTGCCGATTTTTATTCTCTTTGGGCTGGGACTGGTGTTTTATGGTACATGGCGCGAGCATCGCCGTGAAAAAAGGGGGCTGCCGCATGAGTTGAAACTGCCCCGCATCGACTTGAACGATCCACGGCAGAGAAATGCATTCTTCTGGATTTCACTTGGCGGGTTGATGCTCTTAATCTTTTCTGCTTTTGGCAGTTTCAAAGCGTACGAGTATACGGATTCCGATAAATTCTGCGGCACGATGTGTCATACAGTCATGAGTCCGGAATACACTGCGTACGAATTTTCACCGCACGCCCGTGTTGGATGTGTTAAGTGTCATATCGGACCGGGGGCCGGCTGGTTCGTGCGGGCGAAGCTTTCCGGGGCGTATCAAGTGTATGCAACGCTTTTCAATAAGTATCCCAAACCAATACCGACACCGATTGAGAACCTGCGTCCTGCTCAAGAGACATGCGAACAGTGTCATTGGCCTAAGCATTTTTTCAGTGAGAAAATGCTGAAGAATACGTACTTCCTCTCCGATGAAAAAAATACACGCTGGATGCTGGATCTCCTTATCAAGATTGGCGGCGGGAATATCGAAGCAGGTCCAACATCCGGAATCCATTGGCACATGAACATTGCAAACGAGTTGACGTATATCGCAACGGATTCACAGCGTCAAAGCATTCCTTGGATACGGTCAAAAAACCCGGAAGGAAAAGTTGTTGTCTATCAAAGTACAGAAAACTCTTTGACAGATGAGCAGATTCGCACAATGAAAACTCGCCGGATGGATTGCATAGATTGTCATAACCGTCCTACACATATTTATCATCCGCCTGCAAGGTCGATCAATCATGTGATGTCATTGGGCTGGATTGATCCAAACCTTCCTAATGTGAAGAGCGTTTCTCTAAAAGCACTCGAGAATTCATATTCCACAAAACAGATCGGACTTGACAGCATACAACTGGCAATCGAAGGATATTATCAGATGAATTATCCGGAACTTGCCAAAACGAAACAAGACACAATCGCGAAAGTTATATCGGAAGTTCAAAAGATATTTAGCCGTAACTATTTTCCTGAAATGCATGTAAGTTGGAAAAAATTTCCGGATAATATAGGGCACATGTACTATCCCGGCTGTTTTCGCTGTCATGACGGAAAGCATGTTTCTGGCGACGGAAAAGTTCTGTCACGGGATTGCAATGTTTGCCATACAATCCTTGCCCAGCAATTCGAGAAGGAAGGATTGCGTTTGTCGTTAAGCGGTGTTGAATACCGACATCCGGTCGATATTGGAAACGCCTGGAAAGAAATGAATTGCAGTGATTGTCATAATGCTCAATAGAGAGATATTTTTTCATGAATCAACAACCTGAGATTCCAGAGCAACAAACGAAAAGAGATTTCCTCAAGATTATTCTTTCCGGCGGAGTGATTGCGTTTCTTGGTGCGGTTCTGTATCCGATCCTTGAATATCTCATCCCGCCAAGACAGGCAGAAGTTGAAGTGTCGAGTGTCAAAGCGGGAAAGTTGAGCGAAATTGAAAAAGACAGCGGAAAAATTATTAAGTTTGGCACGAAGCCGGTAATTTTAATTCGAACCACCGATGGCGATTTGCGTGCCTTCTCCGCAACATGTACACATCTCGACTGCACGGTGCAATACCGGAAAGATTATGGCACGATCTGGTGCGCATGTCATAATGGTAAATATGATTTACATGGCAGAAACATCTCTGGTCCACCGCCGCGTCCTCTTGATGAACTCCGGGTTGTGGTTCAGGGTGACGATATTCTAATTTCAAAAAAAGTATGAAATCATTTCTGAAACGAATCTATAACTGGATTGACGAGCGTGTTGAGCTCGAGGGTTTGGTTAATTACATGGGAAAAAAATATGTTCCCGTGCATCGTCATTCTGTGTGGTATTACTTTGGAGGCGTTTCTCTCTTTCTCTTTATTATTCAAGTTGTGACGGGGATTCTCCTGCTTCTCTATTATAAGAGCGGGGAAGAGCTTGCTTTCGAGAGTATTAATTTTATTATGTCGAAAGTTCAATTCGGCTGGCTCATTCGTTCTGTCCATAGCTGGACGGCAAATCTCTTTATTCTTTCGGCAATGATCCATATGTTCAGCGTCTATTTTGAAAAAGCATATCGGAAACCGCGCGAGATTACGTGGGTCACCGGAATGCTTATGTTTTTTCTCTTATTAGGATTCGGATTCAGCGGATATCTTTTGCCATGGAATGAACTTGCCTTCTTTGCTACAAAGGTTGGCACCGACATCGCCGGTGTCGTGCCGGTCATAGGTAAACCATTGTTGACTTTCCTCCGCGGTGGAGATGAAGTAACCGGTGCAACTCTTTCTCGATTTTTTGGTTTCCATGTGGCGGTACTGCCCGGGCTTTTCACAATTTTTCTCGGTATTCATCTTCTTCTTGTGCAGCGACAAGGGATGAGCGAGCCGCTGCATATCAAAGCAGAATCTGAGCGCAAGTCAATGCCGTTCTTCCCCAATTTTATTTTACGTGATCTGACTCTGTGGCTTCTTGTGCTGAATCTTCTCGCAATTCTTGCAGTATTCTTTCCCTGGGAATTAGGAAAGAAAGCCGAAGCATTTGCACCTGCTCCTGCTGGTATTAAACCTGAATGGTATTTCCTTTTTATGTTTCAGACATTGAAATATATTCCCGGCAGGTTATGGTTTTTAGATGGTGAGGTGTTAGGAATTCTTCTGTTTAGCATTGCAGGCATCTTATGGACTGTGGTGCCTTTTTGGGATTACAAGAGTTCGCGGGGCGAGCAGAATCGATTTGTGAACTATCTTGGGTTGTTTGCCGTGATGTATATCATTCTCTTCACTATTATCGGGTGGCTTGCATGAAACAGTACATTCTTATTATTGCCGCCGCCATTGTTGCTGTACTTTTTCCTCTCGAATCTGCATGTGCCAAAGACCAATGTTTAGAATGTCATCTCACGGCGGGAGATAAGCCGTCAGAATTGTTTAAGCATGATGTTCATTACCAAAAAGGAATCACCTGTGCTGGATGCCATGGCGGTAATGCCAAGAGTGAAGACATGGAACAAGCAATGGATAAGAAAGCGGGTTTTCATGGGATACCGAAAGGTGATGATATTTCCAAAGCTTGTGCGGCCTGTCATTCTTCTCTTGAAAAGATGAAATCGTTTGGTTCATCCCTGCCGACAAATCAATGGGAATTTCTGCAAACAAGTGTACATGCGAAACTTTCATTAAAAGGAAAAGAGCACATTGTACAATGCATCACCTGTCATAACGCGCACGGAATTGTATCAGTGAAAAATCCATCTTCTCCGGTGTATCCTTTGAATGTCGTTAAAACCTGCACCCGTTGCCATGCCGACATTGCGTTAATGCGATCCTACAATCCATCACTTCCCGTTGATCAATTAGAAAAATACCGTACGAGTATTCACGGAAAACGTAACGCGAAAGGAGATGCAAAGACAGCCGCGTGTGCAAATTGTCACGGGAGTCATGACATCCGATCAGCAAAAGATGTGAAATCAAAAGTGTATGCTTCAAATCTGCCTGGAACATGTGCAGCATGCCACAGCAATGTTGATTATATGAAGCCGTACAAAATTCCGACAGATCAATACGAGAAGTATGCAAAGAGTGTTCACGGTGTTGCGTTGCTCCAAAAGCATGATCAAGGCGCCCCAGCTTGCAACAGCTGCCATGGAAATCACGGTGCTATGCCGCCGGGAGTAGAATCAATCTCAAAAGTGTGCGGAACTTGCCACGCATTGAACGCTGATCTTTTTTCTTCAAGCCCGCATAAAAAAGCTTTCGATGACCGCAAGCTTCCTGAATGCGAAACTTGTCATGGCAATCATGAAATTATTGCCGCTACCGATAAATTATTAGGGGTAACACGAGACGCAGTATGCAGCCGATGCCACGGTGAACATCTAAACGTCAAAGGGTATCAGGCTGCGAAGAATATGCGCGGATCGATAGACAGTCTGGAAGCGCAGGAACAGCGGGTTCGGAGCCTGGTGGACGAAGCTGAGCAAAAAGGAATGGAGATCAGCGAAGCGAAATTCAAACTTCGGGATGTACGACAAGCACGGTTACAGTCGCGGACAATGGTGCATGCTTTTAACGAAGGAAAATTCCGGGAAATTGTAGATAATGGAATAAAAGTATCTAGTGTGATTGCAGAAGAAGCTACAGCAGCAATCCAAGAATATTATTTTCGTAGATTTGGGCTGGTGATTTCAACATTAATTATTACTTTACTTGCAATATCACTGTACCTCTACGTGAGGCGTCTGGAAAAAAAACAAAATAAGAATTAGCTCATTTGATGTTTTTCTAGCTTTTGCGTGTAATTTTATTCCCAAATAGACCGATTACCAGATAAGCGTCGGATTGGTGTGCATATATCATTTGTTTCCTTAACCAGCTAAATATAACCCAAAATATGACTTCCCCAGTTTCTAAAGTCACATGATCACAAAAAATGTTGTGTGCATTTTGGATTTTCCTATTTTGGATACGTATTTTCCTAAGTGTTGGAACTCAACGTTGAATTTAAGCGACTGTTGAATAATTCATCACTTGAATATCTTTAAACCATTGTGATTTTTGATTTTTTAAATGTTTTAAATAGATAATTTAGGTACGCAAGTTGTTGTGTGTATTTAACTTATACAGCAAGAGGCAGAATGAAATTGAATTATCATAACAATATGCAAAGGAGAGTTCTATGAAAGCAATAAAGTTGTTGTTAATCATTTTTCTTGTCGTTCCTTTTATATTAAATGCTCAAAACAAATACGTCGGTGCAAAGATGTGTAAGATGTGTCATCAATCCGACAAACAGGGCAAACAATTTGACATATGGCAAAAGAGTAAACATGCGGAAGCATACAAAACACTTTCGAATGCTAAATCGGCTGAAATTGCGAAAGCGAAGGGTTTGAAGAAAGCGGCAAACGAATCACCCGAATGCCTCGAGTGCCATGCCATTACAGCTGATGCAAAGCTTACCGCCGATGGAGTGCAATGCGAATTATGCCACGGTGCAGGATCGGCATACAAAACCATGCCCATCATGAAAGACCAGGCAAAAGCAATTGCTGCCGGATTAACAGATTTCAAAGACAAGGGTGCTATTGAAAAGAAGTGCAAGACATGCCACAATGAGAAAAGCCCAACTCACAAAGGGTTTAAACTTGAAGAAATGTGGGCAAAAATTAAGCACCCGATTCCAAAAGGATAACTTTTAAAGAGAGTCTCATTATTCGATCGAGCGCTTCAAGAGATTTTTGAAGCGCTCAATTATCCACGGTTCAACTCAACGTGATCACATAAATAACAATAACCAATGAAACGTTCAATACGATATTGTTTTCTGATACCCTTGACAATGCTTTTTCTGTCTTTCATTGTACAAAGTGAAGCATTCGCTCAACTGTTTCAGATGAGACTTGTCTCGTCCGCCAATGCTTGGCAGCGGCAGGATTCAGTAGGCAAATCATCCAACCATCTGCTTGGATATCAAACTGTGCAACTCTCGCTTGCAGGTGAACATCTCTCGTTTCACACGTACATGCAGGGGTCCCAGGATTTTGCTGGTCCTTTAAATGATCGTGGTGCCTTCAGGTTCTATAATTTTTATTTAAAGTATTCTAATCTCTACGACATTGCTGATCTGAGTCTTGGCAGACAAGCGGTCTTTGCCGGTGTCGGTAACGGCACGATCGATGGCGGTGTTGCATCCGTACGCTTATTGGATTCAAAGGTCAAGGTGCTCGGTTATTACGGCGCACTTCCGGAACCGGGACATCAATTTGAGATGATCAAGGACCAAAAGAATAACAATATGTACGGAGCCCAAGTGGTTGGCACACCGGTTGACTTTGCTCGTTTGTCTTTGAGCTATATGGCAAAGAATATCAAGCCTGAATTATATTGGGCGCTCCGCAGAGACTCACTCTTGAATCCAATCCTGACCGAGATCAATCCCACTGCTTCTTCAGAACAATATGTGAGCGGTGATGTGAGTGTTGACTATAGCAGAGTGTCTGCGTATGCGCGCGGTGACGTTGATCTCAATCTCGAAAAGTTATCAAGGATTCAACTTTTCACTCGTGTCAAGGTCATGGAGCCGCTCTCGTTCACTGGCGAATATATTCACCGAGAGCCGCGTCTCTCATACAATTCCATCTTTTGGGTGTTCGCATACAACACGATCAGTGAATATGAACTTGGCGCAGAATACGCCATCTGCAAAGATTGGCAAGTATTTGGAAAGTTTGGAGCGGTTTCGTACGGCGATGAGAATTCAAACCGTATCACGCTCGGCGGCAGTACGAAATACGCCTCAGCCAGTTTCAGCTGGAATACCGGCTATGGCGGTGAGTTGGCAGCGGTTTCTGCAAATGCAGGCTATCCAATATTGAATAACAAATTAACACCGACAGTAATGATAAGCTATGCGCATTATAAATTAGACAGCAATGCACCGACAGCAAATGCCTTAAGCGCTGCGCTCGGGGCTGTCTACCGTCCGTTGTCCGCTTTGTCGCTTGATCTGCAGCTGCAATGGATTCAAAATAAAGTATACAGCAACGATACGCGCCTCTTTTTCCGGGGCAGCTATTACTTGAGTGAACGTTTGAATATTTTCTGAGATCATCATGCCAACAATAAAAATTAAATCGTTACTCCTGAGAAAACACAGGTACCCGTTATTCAGTTTAGTGCTGATGCTGCTGATTGCTTTCACTGTTGTTCTGACGTCACGCGAAGCAACCGGTATCGATAAACAACCAAAACGGATCAAATTTTCGCACCAGCTCCATAAAGAAAACGGTGCTGCTTGTGCGGATTGCCATAGTGAAGCGGCTGCAAGCGTAAAAGCTTCGGACAACCTGCTTGCCAAAATGGAAGTATGCAAAAGTTGTCACGAACAGGTAAGCAATAATTGTACGTATTGCCATGTCAGCGCCGATTCAACAACATATACAGCAACGCCAAACCCGGTAAGAGAATTAATCTTTTCACATCAAAAACATGTAGAAGAACAAAAGACAGCTTGCGAAACATGCCACACCGTTCTTGATAAAGCAGATGCCGGCACAGGAGAACTCGTTCCGGCTATGGCGACGTGCGCAACATGTCATAATGATGTGAAAGCAACAGGCACGTGCGAAACATGCCACACAAATTTAGCCGCTCTCCGGCCCGCAGAACATAATCGAACCAACTTCGTGCGTGAACATAAGTTTTCCGCAAGACTTGGCGATGCAAAATGCGGCGCCTGTCATACGCAGGAAACCTGTATCGACTGCCACAATGGAAGCGAATTGATGAAAGTGGATGTGCCGGGTAAAGATCTCATGTCGCTTCACTCACCCCGACTCATGGCGATTGACCGCGGACAGGGCATGCGATTGACAAAGGTTCATGATCTGAATTTTAAATTCACCCATGGCATTTCTGCAAAGGGCAAAGCGATGGAATGCCAGACATGCCACAGCGCAGAACAATTCTGTTCCGAATGCCATAAAGCAGGCGGGAATGTAAATCAAGGAGAATTCAAACCGACATCGCATTCCGTTGCAGGGTTTACGACATTGGGTGTTGGAACCGGCGGAGGTGAGCATGCACGGCAGGCGAAGCGTGATATCGAATCTTGCGCAGCGTGCCACAGCATTGAAGGTGCGGATCCAATTTGTATAACATGTCATACAGATGTTGATGGAATCAAAGGTACCGATCCCAAGACACACGATCAAGGATTCATGTCGGACACTCATGGGAATTGGCATACAGACCCGGGAGCAACGTGCTATACCTGCCATACCGATGTCAATGCGCGTCCGGGTGGTGTGAAGGGACAAAAATTCTGCGGCTACTGCCACCGTTAATTGGATGGATTGAATATGAAGAAACAACAACAAGCTCTCATTCTTACGATTCTGTCACTCGCGTTTCTCGCACTCTCATGCAGTGATTTGAAGAAAGATTTGCCAACCGAAACAACCGCAGGGCCGCAAATTCATGGCCAGGGATGGAAGGACACGGCATCAGCTAATTTTCATGGACTTGCAATTCAAAGTGCTGGATGGAGTATGAACAGCTGCAAAGAATGCCATGGCCCGGATTATCGAGGCGGAAGTTCCGGTTCATCGTGTTTCACATGTCATAACAAGCCGGGTGGACCAGAAAATTGCACCGTGTGCCATGGTGGTGTTAATGCTGCTCCACCAAAAGATCTCGCGGGCAATACTTCATCTTCTTCTCCTGGCGTTGGAGTTCATCAATCCCATCTCCTTGGTACAGATTCTATTGCAACACCGATCGCCTGCAATGAATGTCATATAGTGCCTGCGTCGCTTTCTGCGGCTGGACATATTGATAGCACAGCCGGGGCAGAAGTAATGTTCCTGGTTACGCCGCGTTACGCTGCAGGGCAAAGTTTTTCACAATCAACATTGACTTGTACTAATACATACTGTCATGGAAATTTTTCAAATGGTAATAAGCAGTCGGTCGTGTGGAATGATGTTTCAGGTCAGGCAAGCGCGTGCGGCTCTTGCCATGGAGACGTAACAAAATCCACAATTGGTGATAAAGCATTGCCGAAGACATCGCTCAATGGCGGCACTCACCCGAATGATACTCGCTGTGTAAACTGTCATCCGCATGTTATTGACGCCAATTATAAGCTTACTCTTTCGAAACACATAGATGGACAAATTGAATTCAATTAACGAGGAACAAAAAGGAAACAATTATCAACATCGGGCTATCAATTAAAATACCATTAAACAACTAATTACAAACCTGTAATATAAAGGTGATTTATGATGAAAAAAATACTCTGGAGTCTTGCTATCGGTTTGGTAAGTCTCTTCGTAATTGCAAGTCTCTCGGGCTGTAAAGGACCGGAAGGCCCAACCGGGCCGCAAGGTGATAAAGGTGATGCGGGAACAAACGGCACTAATGGTAATAATGGTCTGAATGCTGGTTTTGTTTATTTTGATGGATTCAAAGACAGTTTGAGATGCGCCTCTTGCCATAATCCTGAAACAGATACAACATATTATATTGCCGCCCGTGCACGTCAATGGGAAGAATCGAAACATGGCGCCGGAACTGCATCGGAAGAAAACCGTTCTGGTTGTGCAGAATGCCATACGACAGAAGGATTCATGTTGAAGGCTAAAGGATTGACCTTAACCGACCTTCCAAATGCTACGCCTCCGGGCTGTTTTGCGTGCCACTCACCGCATTCGAAGGGAGATTTTTCGCTGCGCGTAACCTCAACAGCTCAACATACTTTAAATTCCAATATTACCGGCGTCCCTGCTTCTACGTTCAGCCTTGGAAAAGGAGATTTGTGCGTTGGATGTCACCGTCCACGAACATTGAGTCCTCTCCCCGATCCTACAAAGACCGCAACAACAGACACATTGAAAATCACTTCGAATCGTTGGTATGCTCACTATGGTGTACAGGGTCAAATTCTTACAGGTGTCGGTGCGTTCCAATGGACCGATGCTACAACCTATAGCAAAACGTCCGCGCACAGCACGATGGCACCTATCACCACTGATGGCTGCACGGTATGTCATATGGCTGATTATTTACCGGCAAACGCGTACGGTGATCATATTGGCGGACATACAATGAAAATTACATATGTTCCAGAAGGTTCAACAACTGCAGTTGAGATGGTGAACGGCTGTAAGAACTGCCACTCGTCAATCACAAAGCTTGATTACAACAGCAGGATTACACAGTTCAACACAAAAATGGCGACGTTGAAAGCGCAGTTAGTTGCAAGAGGGTGGATTGACGCGAACGATGTAATCTTGGGAACTTCTTCTTCTAATTTAAAGATCGTTCCAGCATCCCGCAGTGGAGCACTCTTCAATTATATGATGCTGCTGCATGACGGAAGTCATGGAATTCACAATCCGGACTATGCCGCGAGCATGCTTGATGCATCGATTGCAGAGCTGAACAAGCCGTAATCTTATTTTGGGTTTATATTTTTGTATCAAGCCGTGTGCGGGAGTTACTTCCCGCACACGTGTTTTATACGGGTTATACGTTGTTCTTGGAACCCTTCAAGCGTACCTCGGTGTTCTATGTCAGAAGCGCATTATTCATTTTTTAAAGGAAAGCTCGCATGATTGGTACAACTGTCCTCTGGATCGCTTTTACGGCATCGCTGACCTCAGCCTGTTTTTACTATCTTTCACTCTCAAAACAAAATTTATTGCAGGTGGCACGCAGCAGCTTCTTCATCTCCGTTATCGGCGTCGCATCAGTTTCCGCTATACTACTTCTTTATATCCTTCAACATAGATTTGAATATCATTATGTATCAAGCTATAGTTCCCGCGATCTCCCGATAGCATTATTGATCACAACATTCTGGGCTGGTCAGGAAGGCAGTTTCTTACTCTGGGCGCTCTTTGCCACTGTGATTGGTTTATTCCTGCAAGCCTACACCCGGCGGACAGATATGGAAAGACCGGCTATGGCGACTTACTCGCTTGTGCTGGCGTTTCTTTTACTTCTCATCGCCATTAAGTCACCTTTCCAATATATATGGGATGTGCAGAAAGATGTTCCAAAGGGTTTTATTCCGCAGGATGGTAGAGGATTAAATCCGTTATTACAGAATTTCTGGATGATCATTCATCCGCCGGTACTCTTTCTCGGTTTTGCATCTCTTGCCATTCCATTTGTATTGGCGATTACAGCGCTCTGGCAAAAAAGATACAGCGACTGGCTGCATGCAGCGCTGCCATGGGTGTTGTTTAGCGCGCTCTCACTTGGTGCCGGACTTATGCTTGGCGGTTACTGGGCATACGGTGTACTCGGCTGGGGCGGCTGGTGGGGATGGGATCCGGTAGAAAATTCTTCACTCATTCCGTGGATCGTCGCGGTCATACTTGTCCATACCATGCTGATCCAGATGCTCACGGGTAAACTTGTCAGGACGAATTTTGTTCTCGCCGTACTTACATACCTGTTGGTAATTTATAGTACTTTCCTGACGCGCAGTGGAATTTTAGCAAATGCTTCTGTCCATTCTTTTGTCGATCCCGGTTCGCTTGCTTATACGCTGCTTGTGATATGGCTTGCCGCCGCTGCCCTCGGTGGATTTGGTATGATTGTGTTTCGCAGAAAAGAATTGAACATCAAGACACTCCCCAGTACCTGGCTCTCACGCGAATCGCTGTTGTCCATTGCGACAATTGTCATGGGAGTTTGCGCGGCGGTGATTCTTTTCGGAACAAGCAAGCCGCTTTTCTCAAACGCTACGGTTGAACCTTCTTTCTACGACCGCACGAATCTTCCCTTTGCTGTTCTCATGACGTTCTTGCTCGGTCTGAGTATCCTCACAAAATGGAATCAAGAAGGCAAACAACAGTTATTCAAGAAACTTATTGTGCCAGGAGTTTTATCCGTCCTTGTGCTTGCAGTACTCGTTGTCTTGGGACTGCATGACATATCTGCTGCATTGTTAGCGTTCACATCTCTTTTTGCACTCGTCGTTGCAGCCGGGCAGGGATATCGAATCGCAAAAGAACAGCCTCGGTTCATCGGCAGTGCACTTTCGCATGTGGGTTTAGCAATTCTTTTCCTTGGCATTATTGCTTCCGGGCGCTATGGACAGAAACAGTCGGTTGTACTTCCGTTGAATCAACCGCAAGTAGTTTTCGGTGACACGTTAACATATATCGGAACCTCGGCTACACCTGATGGAAAAATGAAATGCGAAGTAAAAATGGTTCAGAATGGAACGCCGACGATTCTTCGACCGGTTATGTTTGAAAGTACCTACAACAATAGTTTGATGAGAAATCCGGATTATATCAGTTATCTTACAAAGGATTTCTATATTGAACCAGTCTCTATCGAGGAAGGCAGTGAAGCGGCAGAGCAGAGCGTACTGGTTCTTCCAAAAGGCGAACCGGTGCTGTATGGTCCTCTTCAGATTACGTTTAAGCAATTCGATCTAGGATCACATACTGGCAGCGGTATGATGGGCGGCGCCAGCAATGCGATGACTATTGGTGCGATGCTGGAAGTCAAAACAGAAAAAGACATTCAGACAATTATTCCAGTGACAACATTTAGTGTACGGGGAAAACCTGAGATGAAGACCGGTTATCTCAAAAGCGGGACGATAGGATTCCAACTTGCTTCTATGAATGTTGCCACAACAAAAGGGGGAAAATCAACCGTTCATATAAATGTCGTCGGTCTGGAAAGTATGGCTCATGGCTCGGAACAAAAACCGGAAATTCTCATTGCCGAGGTAAGTATAAAACCATTTATGAGTTTTGTATGGATTGCTGCTGTACTCATCGTCCTTGGATTGTTGGTTGCGATGCTGCGGCGACTGAAGCAGAATACTGTTTAAGAAAATTTTGTAACGTGTCTTTTTGAAACCCAACGGGGTTGTCCAAAAAGAAAGAAAATGTCACCCCGAACTTGTTTCGGGGTCTAATTTTTTACAAAAGACAGATGCTGAAACGAGTTCAGCATGACAACTCCGGACTTTTTAGACAGCCTCACTGGGTTCTCGACAACTACCTTCATTGCTTCTCTTGTATCTCAGTTTTCCAGTAGACGTAATTATTGCTTTTATTTATCAAGGCAATATCTTTTGGAATTATTTTCAATTGCCCGTGAATGGCTGATCCTTCCTGGCTCAAATTTACAACAAAATGAATTTTGAAAAATATATTGGATTCATTTCCTTTTGCTGATTGTGCTTCGTTTCTTCCGACTTTCCATTCAAAATCCGGATTGAATTTCAAAAAGATACTTGATGTCCGATAACCGCCCCGGATGCTGTCCGCCAAATCAACATACTGATTAGACGGAATAAGACAATCCACGGTCGGAACGCTGTACGGCGCTTCGATAATCGTTGGACATTTCAGAGAATATATTTCCGAGTCAGCGTTGTATAAGATAAGCGCTGCTTTAAACCACAAACCAAACACTCTGCGGTCCAGCTTTGTATCCTTGAGATGTGTATTCAGTTTGTTTTGAAGGAAATCGCGGGAACGAGCTACACGAGCTTGAAATTCATTTGTTGTCTCAAATTCACCTTTTTTTTCTGTTTCATTTTTCAGCTGGGTAACGGCATCATTCAAGTACGCCCACTCATCTTTCAGCAGGATGGTGAACGATTCAGACGGGGTATCTTCATCTTGATATACTGCCTGCTGTACTTGTGCCAGCAGCGCAGCGGTTGTTATAAAACTGCACAATAAAACGAAAAGCGGGATATTCTTTTTCATAGCAAATCCTTTCAAGGAGAACATCAAATAAAGTCTAACGTGTTGAGAGTATCTGCGAGGAAATACTCTCTGCAATCTCATACGCATTTTTCACACAGTCGCCAACCGAAATGCCGCCGCGATAGTTTCCAGCCAGCAAAATACCCTGATTGGCTTCTTCAAACTGGGCAAGCAAGTCCATTTTTTGCTGGTATCCTATTTCGTATTGCGGAATGGATTTTTGCCAGCGTGTTATGTTTAAATATACGGGTTTTCCTGAAAATTGCATAATAGATTTGAGCTCATCAAGCGTCATCTGAATAATTTGTTCATCATTGAACCCGGTCAATTCCGGCTGACGGGCGCCGCCAACGAATGCATTGAGTGCCACTAATCCTGCGGGTGCGCGATTTCCAAATAAGCATGAGTTCCATAAACAGCCGAGGATTTTTCGTTTTTCCTTCGATGGAATAAGGAATCCAAAACCATCCAGCGTGTGCCCGATGTCATCTCGCTTCACACCCAAGAATATAGAGATAATCGGGGAATAATAAATGGAGGAAAGCACATGTGCTGTTTCCATCGACAATGATTTGATAATGGGCGCAGCGTCGTAGGCGGGAATAGCAAACACGACGACATCCGCTTCAATCTCTTCCTCTTTGCCGTTGCGGAGGTATTCAACAAGGTAACGCCGCGCATCGGGTTCATCCGACGGCTCTTCGCGTGCAGTTGTCAGGTTGCGGATACCGGTAACTTTTGCGTTAAAAAGAACCGTCTTGCCAAGCGAATCGCCGATAGCGTGCGGTAATGTTTGCATCCCGCTGACGAAGGAAAATGTTTCAGCGCGGTCTTTCGCTTTCTCTGCCCGTTGTTTTCTTTCCTGCGCGCCTTTGATCATCCCTTTTACCAATCCGCCGTACTTTTCTTCCAGCGCATACAGTTTAGGGAATGCGGAGCGTACGCTTAACTGTTCCGGCTTTCCGGCAAAAACACCTGCCACGAACGGATCGATGGCGTAATCAAGAAATTCGCGTCCTAATCTTCGTTCAACAAACTCAGCGATACTTTCCTCTTTCTCTGCGCGTCCAATGAATGGTTCTTTCATGACACGAAATTTTGCAGCGGTGGAAAAGAGTTTGGTTGAGAAAAAAGAACCGGGTCCCAGCGGCATCGAATGTAAAATACCATCGCGGAGGATATAACGATTCTTGCCTTCCGGGTTGGCGTAAGTGAATTCTGATTCCAACCTCAAGTCTGAGATAAGTTCTTTGAAGAGAGGGGTTGTTTCGAGCGCGGTGTTTGCGCCGGTCTCATACAAAAAACCTTGCTCCTGCACCGACTTCATTGTTCCGCCCACTTCACTATCTTTTGCAAGCACCGTAACATTGATACCGCGTTTCTTCAGCCAGTAGGCAAGACAAAGTCCGGTAATGCCTTCGCCAATAACGATCACATCTGTTTTTAGTGGTCCCATACTAACTCAAGTATAAGATATTAAGTGAAAAGGAAAAAGAGAAAAATAATGAGATCCTATCTCAAAACCTTTTCGCAACTCCGGCAGAACGGAGGCAGAATATCGCCAAATTACCCAAGTGATTTATGCAGTACTTGTGAGAAATAAAATATTATTGCATTCGATACTTGATTTTGATTAGAGGAAGAGACATATTTATCGCAAGTGAGGTATATCGGGTAGCTACGAATTTCTTTTTCTCCCATTTCGACAGGATGGCGTTTGTTATGGAAGAGAACAAAGCGTTTAATCCGTTGAGCATAAGAATCTTCCGAACGGGGGCTGAGGTGTTTAAGTTGGGCAGTTCCCGCACTAGGTCAAGAAGTTTAGTCGCCAGGGTAGCCTCCTATATTAGCGATTGGTAAAAGTTACAATTTGTTTTAATAAGAATCTATATTTTACGCTTATAAGCGTGGAACATAGACAATGTCTATCTAATCAGTAGTTAGGCAACAAATTCATAAATATGGATTTCGATAATCTAAAAGAGAAATTCGTCTATTATTTAGACAAGGGCATCGTTCAAGACATTTATATGTCTCGGTTGTCGTATTCGCTCTTAATGTCAATCGGCAAGTATGGTAAACAATTAGAAGGAACACCATATGTTCTCTTTTTTCAGAATCTCCAGATGATTCTTTCTGATCATCTCATAGTTCACATTACCAAGCTATTTGAACCGATAGACAAACGCTATGAAGTAATAAGTGTCCCAACAACTCTCCAAATAATTTCTGAAAATGTTGATAATCTTGAAATAATCGAACGCCCACTGGTTTGTCAGCATTTGGCAAACCTTGGAATTCTCCTCAATAATTCATGGTCAATTACTTCGGCAGAACTAAATAGGATCATTGTTGATCACTTTCAATCAACGATGCCTTCATTGGATAATTCTAATTCGCTTCTTGCCTTGAAGGTAATACGCGATAAACGAATTGCCCATAGAGAGCTTATGGATATTTCTGGATCTCCGACTACAAGTTTCAGAGATGCATATAATTTAATTACTTACGCGCAAAACTTTGTAATCGTTGTTGGGACTGCTTACACAAGTACTGTTCATGGTTTTATCAATGAAGATTTCTTTCTTGGCGAAGATGCCGAAAGAAGTTCTCTGTCTTTGAAAAATATCATTAACGATCTTTTAAAAATATCTGAAGAATTTGTTGCCTAACCAGGCGCTCAAGCTGACGGATTGAGCGTGGGAGCAATTTACATTGCGCGCAAAGTTTTAGATGCTTAATAATATATTTATCAGCATGAACTCGCTTCGTTGGTCGCATTACGAAATTCATCAGCGCCGCAGCTTAGCGCCGATCCGTTATGTTGCACGTGCAGCGCACATTGTTTGCGTTACTTATTTAGATTGGTAATTTCTTTCTACTGGCTTTGGTTATTTATTGGCGTCGTACGGAATTAGAAGTTTGTTGCTTTCTACATGGTCGAGTCGTTAACAAGTTTTGTTTGGTACGAAATCATAAAAGCGGTACACGTTAAGTTCTAAAAAGAATCTCGGTAATGCGCTGCCCGTGCTCAGAATAATTCAAGTTATGATGGCGTGAGCAAGCATTGTTGTGTGGAAAGTTTGTACAACAAAGAAACTATAACATAACCAGTTGCTCAAGCTGACGGTTGCCAGCTGTGTGCGTTAAACATGGCGAGCAATGGCTGGGTGCAAAAGATAAAACTTTCGTTGTGGGACTTGTTTCGTTGGTGCATTACGAAACTTTTCAGCGCCGCAGCTTAGCAACAGTCCGTTAGGCCGCTTTATTTGAACATTAATATGCGCTCAGTCGCATGAAACAGGAAACAGATATGACTTTCAAAGAATATTTCTTCTGGTTCAAGGAAAACTGGCAAAAGACTGGTGTGATCGTTAGCATTTTCCTTACAATCTATCTGGTCGTAATTGTCCTACCAAAAAGTACGGTCTTGTTTGCATTGCTGATGTCCACCCCGCTTTATATGCTCCACGAGATTGATGAATATATTTTTCCGGGTGGCTTTGCCAAATTTATAAACAAGAATATTTACAAGATGGATCCTGAAACTGGACTCGTTGACTCGACCGCTATTTTCTGGATCAATATGGTTGTCTGGTTCTTTTTTCCACTCGCCAGCCTTAATGCAGTTTCCAAAGCTGATCTGACTCAAGCGGCATGGATACCCTATTTCTTCATCTTCCAGGCTGTGATTCATCTCATTCTCGGGATAGTTGGCAAACGGTTTTTTAATCCTGGCATGGTTTCCGCTTGGTTGGTTCATGTTCCGTGGGGGATTTGGACTATCTGGTTGTTGATTCAAGCTGGAGTGATTGTCAATCCGTATTGGAATGAATATCTGTGGGATGGCCTATCGATCTGTTTCTACATGGTGATAGCTGGTGTCATTCTATATATCCGTCACAAATTCAAGCGGCCTAACCAAGCGCTCAAGCTGACGGAATGAGCTGGGTGCAATTTACATTGCTCGTGGTGGTTTACGTTTTTGTTATTCAGTTTTTAGTACCTATAACTTTGAGACTTATTAATTTGGTTTTGTGCATGAACCTGTTTCGTTTTCAGCAACTTGAAAGTTATCAACGCCGCAGCTTAGCGCCCATCCGTTAGGTGGCGCAATCATATATGAACAATGAACAATTACAATCTGTCTATTATGCTTGGTGTCGGGCACAAATTGTGAGAGAATGTTTTGATCAATCGCATACCAGCGATCCAATTGAATCCTATCATGATTTGTTTGCTTCTTCATCTGGCAAATTTGTTATCATTTGGCACGGCTTACTTTTTTCCGTTGTCGAATTTTTGGATAAGTTTCATGAAATTCCGCTCTCAATTGCTGAGGAGGTACGTGTGTTATATGAACCTTTAAAACGTTTTCGAAATGCTGTCTTTCATGTTCAGAATCATCCGCTTTCAATGAAGTATGATGATTTGATTGGTATGCCACACGCTCTTTTGCGTGTAACGAGAATTCACGAGGAATGTGGCCGTTATATTTGCAAGTGTCTCGATTTTCCATTTCCACCCTTCGTCGGAATTCCGCAGCAATTAAACGTCCGTATTTCTCCTGATAATAAAACCATATAGCAAATTGAAATGCTTGTTTTAGTAAAGAAGCATGATAAATAATAAAATATTTTCGATCTATATTGCAATTATCATATTGCGCCACCTAACCAGCGGCTCAAGCTGACCGGATGAGCGTGGGAGCAATTAACATGGCAAATAGAGGTTTTGTTTTTAATAATTCACTTGGTAGCGTGAACCTGTTTCGTTTTGTGTAACATTAAAGTTGGTCACGCGGTCAGCTTAGCCGCAGTCCGTTAGGCGGCGTGACCGTATATTAAAGAAAGAATCTTATGAATCTTATCCCAAATACACGCGATTATCTCGAAAAATTTGTTCGGGCTAAATTGGAGGACTATCGAGAAATAAAAAAAGAATATAGACCTGACAACGGTTATGGTCATTTCCACCGATCTGATGAGATTTATCAGATGATCTTGGATATTTATTTTAACTTGGAAGATAATTTTTCATATTTATCCATTCCAGAGAAACACGCCTCTCCTCAGGCTCTTATCAAGAAAATCGAATGGTTTTTAAAGCTTTTGAAATCAAGACAAGAACTAGTGGATGATATTATTAAACACCATCAATCTCGAAATCTTTTTTTACCAACGCCTGTTGTCGAAATTGATAAAGTCCGTCGGGAAGTAATAGATGCTTTTGAATATGCTTTGACTATAAGTCAATCAGAACTTAACCCCGTTTCTAAAGAATCCAATGCAAAAACAATAAAGCCCCAGCCGCAGATTTTCAAATGGTATAAAAAAGGTGTAAATCAAGCTGCAATTATTGCTGGTCTCTTTTTAATTGCGACTGCTAGCATAAGCGTTTTTGCCCCTCAGTGGTTTAAATCTGAAAATAAAAATATACCAGCAAAAGAAAACAAAAGCACCATTACACTTTATGGCGATATAACAAGTGAAATGAGAGATACAATTGGTCCGGTAGACAGAGGACATGCACCGCTCCATGTTCGTGTGAAAGGGGCAGTATCGAATGCAATGAATTATTATGTGTATATCATAGTAAACGATGACATTGCGGAATGGATCGAACCTGTAACTGGTTTGGGCGCTCGCGTCGACGGATATTTTTCTGGCGATTGTTTCCTTGGTAAAAGCAATGACAAGGCTTATCTCAATAAATTGTACAAAGTTTATGCCGTTGTTACCGATAGAGAATATCAGAATTTTAGTATTCTAGACAGGAAAACAATCATAACCAAATCTAATGAAATCGAATTATTTAGAACAAAATAATATTGTTGAACTTAGATATTCACCCGAACAAGTTTCTTCTACTTAAAATAACGCCGCCTAACCAGGCGCTCAAGCTGACGGCTAAAGCTTGGGTACGTTAAGCATGGCTGCTGGTGGTTTTAGGTTATAAAAATTTACTTTTCAGTACCTCGTTGGTTGATTGCAGATTAATTTGGTTATCAGCATGAACTCATTTCGTTTAGTGTATTTTGAAAATTATCAGCGCCGCAGCTTAGCGCCAGTCCGTTAGGCAGCCATACTTAAATTAAAAAGGATAATCGAAAAATGCCCTTTCTAAAGTCTATAAATAGAAAATATTTGTTTTTTGTCATCTTTGCTCTCCTGTACGGGGCAAGTGCTTATCTTTTAAGTCAATCTAAAACTATTCCAGAAAGATATACAAAGATTAGCAACAATCGTTCTAAGTGTACATTAACATATGATTCCACTACTATTTCTGAATCTGATGCAAAAGTTGCATATACAATTCTTGAGAACATTCATTATTTCACACCCAGGGTTCCAACTGCTCAAGCAATCTTTTTCAGAGATTCAAATAATGTTTATACATTTGAATGTTTTGTTTCGCGAACAAAATTTGAGAAAACTTATGTTGATAGTGGCTTCGTGGGGGGATTGCAAGAATTGCAGACTAATTATCGAAATAGAAAGTACCAATTCCATATATTTACAGTCGATTCAAAGGATTCTATTCTAACAAGAACAATTAAATTAAAATAGCAATGGCTGCCTAACCAGGCGCTCAAGCTGACGGTTGCCAGTTGAGTACGTTAAATCCCGCTGTACGGGATGCCGTAAAGCGGCACATGGCGAGCATAGGATTTAGTCTTAATAATTTCTTTTTCAGCGTGAACTCACTTCGCTGGGTGCATGTTGAGGTTTGGTCACGCCGCAGCTTAGCGCCAGTCCGTTAGCCAGCAATGGAACATTTTAGAATAACAAATGTATACTAAAATATCTAAAATATACGAAACGCCAACCGAGATCAAGATTGATAAGGTAAAAATCCCTACTCCATTTTGGTACAT